>CAMRCO010000006.1 GCA_947040945.1 uncultured Spirochaetia bacterium | reverse complement strand
TAAAAAAATATAATAATGCTATGTCCAAAAAACACGATACTTGCAAGATAAGATAAAGTTTAAGGGGCATAAAAATATGACAAGCTCATTCTTTGGAATTGAAATGGGTAAACGCTCATTACAGCAATTTAAAACTGCTTTGGAAGTTACAGGTAATAATATAAATAATGTTGCAACAAAAGGCTACTCTAAGCAACGTGTGGTTATGAGTTCATTCGACAAGCCACTTTCAGATGCTTCACTGAACCGTGCTGAAAGACCGGGTCAAATTGGGCAGGGTGGTGAAATTACTCGAATCGAGAGAGTGCGGGACAGTTTTATAGATTCTCGTATTGGGGTTGAACTTGGTACAGGTTCATATTGGAACACACGATTTGAATATTTAAATCAAGTTGAATCAATATATAATGAACCTAGCAATTTGAACCTACGTGGGGATTTAGATGCTTTTTGGAATGGATGGCAAGAATTGGCTGATAATCCAACAGAAAGAGCATCACGATATGTTGTGGTTGAGAGGGCAGAAAGAATAAACTCTACTCTAAACCAAATGTATGGTCAAATGAATGGACTTAGAAATAATTTAGATAATGTTATTAATGCAAAAATTAAACGTGTTAATGAAATATCAGAAACAATAAAAACTCTTAACGTGGAAATAGTTAAACAAGAGTCATTAGGTCAAAGCCCAAATGATTATTTAGATAGACGTGATTTGCTTATTGATGAGCTTTCAACACTTGCCGACATTACAGTGAAGTCAGCTGATCCTGATGAAACTATAATATATATTGGAAGTAGACATTTAATACAAGGTGGTTTGGTTAGTCCTTTAGAGGCTGTTAGAAACACTGATAATCAGGGAATGACTGATGTTTATTGGGGAATTGATGACGTTAAAACAATATTTAAGGGTGGAGAGATTAAAGCATTACTTGAGCTTCGTGATGGAGACTTAGTAGAGGCTATAAATGATCTTGACGCTTTTGCCATTAATTTATCTGATGCTGTAAACGAAATACATAGAGATGGCTTTGGTATTAATCAAGAAACTAATATCGATTTCTTTTCTATGACTCCACTTACAAACAATGCTAATGGTAATTATGATTTGGATCAAGATGGAAATGTTGATACGACTATGTTATTTAAGGTATCGGGTACTAATCAAATTGATGTTAATGAAGTAATAGGTACTAATGGAACACTTACATTCGGTAGTATTACTCGTGAAGGCGAGAACATTACAATTGATTATACAGACGGAATGAAAGTGCAAGATTTAATTGATAAAATTAATAGTAGTGAAGGCAATGTGTCAGCTTATGTTGACCACAGAAGTAGACTTGTGTTTAAGGCACGAGGTTTTGATGACTTTCTTGCTCCTAACTATTACATCAAGCATGTTGAAGATTCTGGTGAGTTTCTTACAGGAATAACAGGAATGCTTAACACTAGCGGTGCTGATGGAGCTTATTCATGGAATCAAACTAATCAAGTTGACCAGCTTGAAGGTGACGGTAGAAGTTATTCTGTGAGCCCTTATAGACATCCTGCTGAGGCTATAAAAGTAGCTGACATTATAAAGTCAGACACAAATTATGTGGCAGCATCGGGTGGGATTGACACAGTTGGAGAAGGGTCTTTAACAAAGTGGAATGGAATAGGGGATGGTTCGAATGCTATATCAGTTGCTAATTTAAGATTTAAAGAGATGATGGTTAACTCAAAGTCAACTTTTAATGACTTCTACACTGGAAGTATAGCACGTGTTGCGACTAGAGCTGAAACTGCAAACACAGAGTCTAAAAAACAAGATATTGTTGTAGACTATTTGGAAAGCCTTCGTCAATCAATTTCTGGTGTAAATCTAGATGAAGAGATGGCTCAAATGGTAATGTATCAACATGGATATAATGCATCAGCTCGTATTGTTAGCATGATGGATCAACTCCTTGATACTATAATTAATAGAATGGGTGTATAAATTATTTGACTTTTAAGAATGATTAAATATTAAAAATAGGGAGCTTTTATGCTCTCTATTTTTTTTTGTCTAGTCTATTGAATCTAATAAATCTTTCTTGATTAAATTTAATAATAAGTGTAGTATTTTAAGATAAATTTATGAAGTGAGGCAGTAATAATTAAAAAATGTATACCCCTAATTTTATATATAATATTTGCATCATTACTTATAACTACAATGGTTGTATTTTCTATTTTAGTAAATAAAGAACGCGTTGGATATATAAGTGAATTTAGTTTTTTAGAAAATATTGATAATAAATATGTTTATCATATTCGTCTAAAATATTATGATGAAAAAATATTTAAGAATAGCGATATATTTGGGGTATATGCAAAAGATACTGAAAATGTTAACTGGGATGGCGGTGGGGCACCTTTTGGTAGATTTATAAGTGACAAAGAAATGTCTAAAGATGATAAGATTGATATAGTATACATTACTAAAGTTAGAACTATGATTTGGACTTATGTTTTTCTAATACTTATTGTTATTGTATTTTTATATAAAATAATTAAGTACGATTTTAATATTTATAAGAATACCTTAAATATCGAATGTAAATATATAAACCTAGACCCACATATAGAAAAAATATACACTAAATGTTTTATAGCTTTTATCGCATTGTTATCACTTTTTATATTTTCTGTTGGTTTTATAACACCTGTTCAAGGGGATGACTGGTATTTTGCTACTTTTTTTGATGTATATCATATATTTGATTTTTCTGATTACAGATGGCAAAGAGGTCGCCATATTGCAGATTTATTAATGATGTTGCCTATGGCAATATTTGCACAAGTTGGTATTGGTTTTGGACTTGAGCCTCTTATGTCAGTTAAAATAATGCATGGGATATTTCGAGTAATATTTATGCTAGGTCAATTTTTTGCTTTATCTACTCTAGTTTATTTATTTAATAACAAAAAACAATTTAAGACCATATTTATAATTGTAACTATATTTTCTATACAATTCTTTAAACATTATTATACTAGTGGACTAAGTGCTGATTATATGTTAAATACATCAGCATATGTTGGGAGCGCTGCTTTGTCATTAGCTGCTTGGCTTCCGTTTGCGTATTTTTGGATATATGATAAAGAATTGGATTTTTTTAATAAGAATCCAAATAAATTATTAATGGCAGTGATATATACATTCGTTTTATATGCAGGAACATTTACGTTGGAAGTATCTTCTTTACCTATAGCTGGGTTGTCGTTTTTTATGCTATGCTACTATATCTTTGTGGATAAAAGAGTTATTAAATGTGATGAAAGTAAAGATAAATTACCATTAACTATAGTTTATTATAATTTGGCTATTATTTTATTGACAGTTATATCTTTTATACTTACATTTGTTGGAGGAAGAGGGGTAGCACAGTTAGAACGTATGGAAACAGTGACTATAAAAAATCCTATATTAAATCCACTAGGTAAAGATGGAAATATAATTGCTACTGTAGTTATTATGGGGATTATTTATATGCTTTACTTAGTTATTAAGGCTATTAAACATAAAAAAATATCAAAGATTAATTATATCAAAATTACTTTAATTGCTGTTGGTTTATTAGGGGCGTTTGGGTTTTCAGTAATAGGAGTAAGCTATGCATTATCACTTCTTTTTATAGTGTCATCTTTAATATTATGTGTTTTAGATGGACTTAGAAGAAGAACGAGTCTGTCTCAAATTGGAATTCCTGTTGTCATTATATTAATGTTGTTTGAGATTTTTATTTTTTATCAATCTAATATTTCATATAATTATTCTGCAAAAACAGATAGAAAATTGGTGGAATTATTTGTGGATGCGGATGAAAAAGATAAAGATGAAATACTCCTTACTAGAAGCTATCTAACTAAAAACAAGTTACGATTCACTCCACCTGTTTCTAGTTATATGCTTCAGTATGGTTATACTAGAGATTACATTAAGATTAGAGTAATAGAAGATGAAGATTTGGAATATGAAAAATCTGACGACTTGAATAATAAAAAATTAATATACTCATATCCTGAGTAGCTATAATTATTAAAAACTAAAAATAGAGGGCTTTTTTATGCTCTCTATTTTTTTTTGTCTAGCTATAAAGGATAACATAACATATACCGAAAATATTATAGTAGTAAACAAAACATCATAAAACATGGAGGTCGAATGATGAATAGAAGGCTTATAAAAAAGAAAGGTTTAGAAAATCAAATTAGAGTGCATTACTTGTCTAAGGTGCTACGTTCTAGAAACGACATAGTGCATCTAAGCTAGAGTTTCTAATATTACTAGCATCTTTGTTAATAAAGGTATAACACTAGATTAGTGTATGGATGTGGAAAAATGCCACTTTGAGTATCTATATATTTACATTGGAAGTGATGTACCAAAACCTACAAATCCACGAGTTTTACTTCCAGTACACCTCTGGTGGTGTTCTTTAAGGAACACTTTTTATGTTGTTTGTTCTAAAATTAGATCTATTTATACTATATTAAGTGTTTTTATTGTCTATGTATCTGAAAGTATCAACCATTATATTAATATTATCTCTAATATTTTTGTGTTAATGTTACAGTTATAGTTAAATATAGAGTTTAAAGTTGTAAGAAATAAAAAAAAGTTGTGGATAAATATTCCTTTTGATATACAATATAAGTATATTTTTATGGGCAATAGCTTAAGATAGTTTTGTAAATTTCATATGATAATATTAACATGTTATCGCTAATTATAAAAAAATTATAAGGAGATCAGAGTATGAAGTATTCAAAAATTTTCGAGCCTACAAACATAGGTAAAATGAAGTTAAAAAACAGAACTTCTATGGCACCAATGGGACCTATCGGATTTGCTGATTCAAGTGGTGGATTTTCACAGCGTTTACAAGATTATTATGTGGAGCGTGCAAGAAACAATGTTGCTCTTATAATAACAGGTATTGCTAGTGTAGATTTGAACATTGAAGGACTACCATCTGCTATTCCTTGTCCTACAACTTCCCCTTTCGCATTTATTCATAGCACATACGGTATGAATGAAAGAATTCACTCGTATGGTGGTAAAGTATTGATACAACTGACAGGTGGACTAGGTCGTAGTGCATTACCGGGTTTCGTTTCTAATTCAATTGCTCCGTCTGAGCAGACTAATAGGTTTGACCCTAGTATAACACATAGAGAAATGACAATTGAAGAAATTCAAAATCTGCTTCAAAAGTTTGTGATGTCGGCAGTAATTGCTCAAAAATCAGGCTTTGATGGAGTAGAGATTCACGCTGTGCATGAAGGTTATTTGCTTGACCAGTTTGCGATTAGTATCTACAACAAAAGAACTGACGAATATGGCGGTTCATTAGAGAATAGACTAAGAGTTGCAACTGATATTGTTAAGGGTATAAAAAAAGCATGTGGTGAAGACTTTATTGTAAGTTTACGTTACAGTTTAAAAAGCTGTATGAAAGCATTAAGACAAGGGGCATTGCCTGAGGAAGATTATGTTGAAGCAGGACGAGATATAGAAGAAGGCATAGAGGCAGCCAAAATGCTAGTTGACGCAGGTTACGACTCACTTAATGTTGATGCTGGTACTTATGATGCATGGTATTGGAATCATCCACCAATGTATTTTGAAGATGGTGTTTATAATAGCTTTGGTGAAATATTAAAAAAACATGTTGATGTTCCAATTATACTTGCAGGTAGAATGGACAATGCTAAAATGGCTAATGATGCTATTGGTAAATGCTGTGACATTGTAAGTTATGGTAGACCTTTGCTTGCTGATCCTGAATATGTTACAAAAATAAGATATAATAGAGAAGATGAAGTTCGTCATTGTCTTAGTTGCCATGAAGCTTGTGTGGGTAGAGCCTCAGTTGGACCTATATTATCATGCGCAGTTAATGCTGCTTGTGGTAGAGAAGAAATTTACGGAATAAAGCAGGCATTAATTAAAAAACATATATTAGTAGTTGGTGGTGGTGTTGCTGGACTTGAAGTTGCAAGAGTTGCGTCAATTTCTGGACATAAAGTAACGCTTTGTGAAAAAACGGATGCTCTTGGTGGTAACTTAATACCTGGAGGTGCTCCTGATTTTAAACGTCATGACCATGCTTTGATAAAATATTATGAACGTCAAATGGAACTTCTTGGTGTAGAAGTAAAAATGAATACAGCAGCATCTGCCGATATGATTTCAAAATTTGGTGCTGATGTTGTAGTTGTTGCTACAGGCTCGAAAGCGAAAGAGCTTACTTTTAATGGAGATATTAAGCCAGTACTTGTAGAAGATGTTTTAATGAAAAAAGTAGAAGTAGGTGAAAATATAGTATTAGTTGGTGGTGGTTTAGTTGGTTGTGAAACTGCTTTATGGTTAGCGAAGCTTGGCAAAAAAGTAAATATAGTAGAGATAGTTCCTGAGATTTTAAGTGGGCATGGTGGACATCCTGCGATTCCTTTCCCAAATTATTTTATGCTTAAAGATTTAATAAACTTTTATAAAATTGATGTTCATACTAATTCTACAATTGAAAATACAAGTGGTAAAACTGTAACTGTTAAAAAAGGGGAAGAAACATTAACTCTTGCTTGTGATACATTAGTTACTTCGGTTGGCTATAGTGAAAATAATAAGTTATTTCAAGAATTATCAAATTGTGATATTCCAGTACACAATATTGGTGACTCAAATAAAGTGCATAATATTATGTATGCTATTTGGGATGCTTATGAGCTTGCTAGAAATATATAGTTAACAGTAGATATTAGAAAACAAAACTCCTCCATTTTAATTTTTAAGTGGTGGAGTTTTATTATACTTAATTAAGTATTGGTTTAATTTCTGTTATTTTAGCAGGTGCATTTAATGGTTTATAAATTGTCACCTGAACAATACTCACAGATTGCTCTGGTGTAGACGATATTTGCTTACAAATTAGCATATAGTTTTTTCCTGAAACAAGCTGAGAGCCTAAATATAAAACAGGTACATATTGAGTGCCAACTACTTTTACTTCATCAAAAGCCACTTGAACATCCTCTGGTAATTTATATTCTGGCATGTCCTCATTAATTTTCCATCCTCCAACTAAAGCTCGGTTTGATGTTTTTTGTGAATTAGTGTTGAGAGGACTGCTCATTAAAACTTCTGGCTTTTCTACATCAGAGTCTTTACTTACAGTTTCAGTATCATTTTTACAGCCTATAATAGATATTAACAATATCATTATTAATGCAGTTTTCATGTTTATTTCTCCATTTTATACATTTTAATACATGAATTATGGTATAATTATTTTATATAATAGTCAAATAATCTATATTAATAGTTAAATAAAAAAGTAACCCTAAGGTAGGCTGCTTTGATTTATATTTTTTAGAGTATTCATAAATAAATTTTACTTGTCATTATAAATAGAAATATTATTTTTAATGTGAAGCTAAATTGTAAAAATATAAAATCATTAAAACAGCAATAAGGTAAACAGACCAATGGTCTTCCTTGTAACGACCTGTTATAAGTTTCAAAAAGGCATAAACTAACATTGCTGCTGCAATACCATTGCCTGAATTAAAAGAGAAAATACTGATTACAACACAAATAAATGCTGGTAAATATTCAGTAACATCCTCAAAATCAACCTTACGAATGGAACTCATCATGTTGATACCAATAAACATAAGTACAGGTGCTGTTGCTGCTGTTGGAATTGTACTCGCTAGAGGAGCTAAAAATAAAGTTAATAGAAAACAGAATGATGTAATAACAACTGTAAAACCTGTTCTACCACCTGCGGCTACTCCTGCTGCACTTTCTAAATATGTGGTAAGAACAGGGCATGAAAAAAGTGCACCAAATGCTGTAGCTGTAGAATCAACATAAAAGTTTTTATCAATACCCGGTAAATTACCATCATTATCAAGATAACCAGCTTGACCACCAACACCTAGTAATGTTCCAAGTGTTGAGAAAAAATCAGGGATAAAAAAAGCTAATAAAAAAGGAAGGTATACAGGACTTAATGCTCCAATAACATCAATTTTTAAGAACATATTATCAATTCTAGCAGGAAAACTGAATACTTCTTTAGGCAAATCGGTAACTCCAAAAAATAAACCAATAATAGTTATGATTATTATTGATAAAATAATACCACCAGGAATTTTACGTGTTGTAAAAAATATTACAATGAAAAAACCTACTATAGCTAATAAAGTACTTGTTGCTGTAAGGTCTCCAAAAACCAGTACATTATTTTTAGCATTAGCAATAATAATTCCTGATTGTTTAAATCCTAATAAGGCTATAAAAAGTCCAATTCCGACTCCCACAGAAACTTTAATGCTTTTAGGTATAACGCGTACAATGAAGTCACGTATCCCCAAAAATGAAACTATCATAAAAAGTACACCACTAATAAAAACAATGCCCGAAGCAATTTCGAGTGGGACACCCCCACCAAGCAAAGTGAATGAAAATATAGCGACACTACCAAGTCCTGGAGCAAGTGCAAAGGGGCGATTTGTATAAACTCCCATTATAAATGTTGTAAGAGCAGTCATAAAAATAGTTACAGTTAAAGCACTCTCGAATGGTAGTCCACCACTTCTAAGCATTCCGGGTACAACAGCAACGATATAAACCATCGTTGTAAATGTTGTTATACCTGCAATAGTTTCTTGTTTAAAATTTGTGTTGAATTCGTCAAATTTAAACCAACGAGAAATAAAGTTGTTTGAGGCTTTGTTAGATGTTTTCATAAAATCTCCTTTAGTTTAAGGTCGTTTATAGTGGATATGATGTTCTTTATCTATTGTAGGTTCATCTGAAAGACGTGAACGCAACTCGTCAAACTGAGCCAGCCATTCTTTTTTCCAAATATATTTTTGCTCTTCACTTATCCAAGCAGCAAGAATACTATTTTCAATCATTGTGCGTATACCATCAAGGTCAAACCCAAAATCTTCTACCATTGTAAGATAACAATTAGCACTATTTGTGTTATGTATATGCCAGTCATCAGTACATGGAATAATATTTAGTCCAGCTTCAGCCATTTTTCTAATTGGGTGTTTTTTCTGCCACTCATCTTTAGAAGTCCACTGTGAAAGGTAATATGTATTGGATGGTATAACTGTGAATGGTATTCCTTCATTTGCATATTTTTCTGTAAGTTCAGGGTTTTCAGTAATAGTGTAACCATGATCAATACGTTCGCATCCTATTAGTTCAATACTGGTTTCGACATTACGCCAATGTAGACCAAACTCAGAACAATGTGCAGTTAATCTCAAACCATTCTGTTTGGCGAGCTTGTATGCTTTCCAAAAATTTTCGACAGGAGCTAGTTGTTCTTTGTAATCAATACCAATTCCTAAAACATATGGATGAGGATTTGAAATAATATTTTTAACCATATCCACAGCTATTTCAGGACTAGCTTCTCGATTGATAGATGGAATAAAACGAATTGTAACACCATATATTTTTTCTGCTAAATCAACTGATTTAATGAGTTCTGGATTAAGTTTGTTATACGAAATAGGGCAGTCACTTGGGTTCCAAAATGTTTCAATATAGCGTAATCCTACAGCTTTAGCATCTTCTGCCACCTCTGTAATTACTTTATGATAATCACTGGAATCTTTCATAATAGAGTAAAGAAATGATAACGCCTCAATACCTCCTTTACGGGGCATTCCTGGTAGTTGATATTTCCTGTAAAAAGATTTTGCGACTGTGACTGGTAAATCTATTTTATATTTTTTTGCGAAGTGCAACATTGTTTCAAGACGTACCCCACCAAGTAAGTGGTAGTGTAAATCAATTTTAGGGATTAGTCTATAAAAGTCATAAAGAGAGAGTTGTGTCATCTCAGATATTCCTTAAACAATACTATGTTTATATTTTAGCTTTCTAAACTCTTCTATTTTCTATAAATCGTTCAATTAAGATTTAAGTCATTTATCTCCTAATTTTTATAATTATATATCTATATAGCATTAAAGTAAAAGGTTTTATATGACTTTGTAAAAAAAAGTTGCAAAAAAACTTGAATTCGCAAAAATAATGTACTATAATACTAGTATACTACTATTGAATAAGGCAAAAACTGTGATAAAAATGGTTGACAAACTGGCATCTAGAAATGTTTCAGAATACGTATATGACTCAATTCGTATGGATATATTGACATTAGTTTTTTTACCTGAAATGAAATTGAGTGAACAGGCTATAGCACTTGAGCTTAATGCGAGTAAAACTCCAATAAGAGAGGCTATGATTAAGCTTTCTTATGAAAAGTTGGTCGATATATATCCGCAACGTGGTACATTTGTGTCTAAAATAGATTTTGAAAGAGTTAGTGAGTCTTATTTTTGCCGAGTTGTTTTAGAGGATAAAGTTATGCGTTTGGCTATTAATAATATGAGTGATGTTTTTATAAAAAAATGTGAGGATATATTAGAGAAACATCAAAATATTAGTGATAATGAGTATAAAGAACACTTTTATTATGATGAGCTTTTTCACAGAACAATATTTGAATCTGTTGGTAAAATGAATACTTGGACAATGCTTGACACATTTGGTACTGATTATAAAAGAATACGTTTTCTTGCTTTAGTTGATTATCAAAAAATGAAAGATGTTGTTTCTGAGCATAGAAATATTTTGGATGCTATTATAAATCATGATGAAGTTTTAGTTCAATGTACTATAAAAAAACATTTACAGAAAATTCATAGTGAAATAAATAAGATATTAGAGAATCATGGAGAGTATTTTAAGAACACAGATATAGATAAAAGTTTAGTTTTTGATAAGAATATATTTAAATAATATGTAAGAAAAAAATAATATTTTGAGGAGTTTTAATATGTTTAATAAGTATATTTCGGTTCCAATTATTCCTGTAGCTGTCATTGAAACAGAAGAAGAGATACGTAATATTGCTGATTTATGTCTTGAGTTTTTGCCAGCAATTGAGCTTACTATGCGTACAGATTATGGCTATAAAGCACTTGAGATTTTAGCAAAAGATTATCCAACACTTCCAAGAGCAGCAGCCACTGTATTAAACACAGAGCAAGCTGACAGAATACTAGACTTAGGGACAAATATTATTATAAGCCCTGGTTTTCAGCCTTGTCTTCTAGAGCATGCTAAGAAGAAAAATTATCACTATATACCGGGAGCAGTAACTGCAGCTGAAATAGAGCAATGTTTATCGTTTGGTCATAAACATATTAAGTTTTTTCCAGCATCAGTTTTTGGTGGAGTGGACTGGCTTAAAGCAATGGCTCCTGTTTATTCTCATATTGGGATTAAGTTTATGCCATTAGGTGGGGTTAAGCTTGAAAATGTGAAAGAGTATTTATCAGAAAAGAATGTATTTGCTTGTGGTGGCTCATGGTTATGTCCACGATCTCTACTTGAGAAACGTGACTGGAAAGAGCTTAGAAAAAGATTTTCTGAAGCGTCTGATATATTAAAATCGTTATAAATTTAATTTTTTGAGGATACTATGTTATGAATAAACTTAAAAGAGACTATAAAAATATACCTGTAAAACCTACTAAGGTTCTACAAATAGGTTCTGGAGTATTTATCAGAGGTTTTTTTGATTTTGCTCTAAACACAATAAACAATAAAGGTTTTGCCGATATTGGCGTTGTTATTGCAACATCATCTTCTAAAAATGTTTCTGACATAAACTCACAAGATGGTCTTTATACTGTAATCGAATGCTCAACATTAGGGCATAGTCCCTCAATAGTTGATTGTATAAAAAAACAAATTTCTATGGCTGATGAGTATAATGAGTTTTTAATGCTTGCCCATGACATAGATATTAATGTTGTGATAAGTAACACTACAGAAATTGGTCTTGTATATGAAAAAGAAAGTTTGTCATCTGTGCCTAAAACATTTCCAGCAAGATTAACTCTTTGGATTAAAAAGAGATATGACATACTTAAAGAGAAAAATAAACTTGATGAGGAATTATTTGTTATTCCATGTGAACTTTTAAGTAATAATGGAGATTTACTTAAAAAGTATATTATAGATCATTCTTTAAACTTTGGATTTGAAAATGAGTTTATAGAGTGGATTAAAAATCATGTGAATACATATAACACATTAGTTGATAGAATAGTACCCGGGTATCCAAAAGAGTATATAGATGAATGGCAAAAAGAATGGGGCTATGAGGACAGTTATGCGGTGCTTTGTGAGAAGTTTATGTTTTTTGCTTTAGAAGGGGATACTGATAAACTTGATAAAGTATTGCCTTTATCTAAAACAGGACTCGATATAGTTTATACTGATAACATAGACTATTATTATAAACGTAAAGTACATTACCTAAATGGTGGGCATACTTCTATACTTGGTATTTCTACAATACTTAATTATATTACAGTTAAAGAAGCATTAAAAGATAAATCAATTTCTTCATTTTTGAAACTTTATTTGTCAGATGTTCATAAGGCATTAAACGATAATGAAGAAGCTAAAATATATATAGATAATGTGCTTGATAGGTTTTCAAATCCATATTTAAGCCATAAATGGAGTGCAATTTTATTTGCAGCTTTACAAAAGTTTGCAATTAGAAATATACCACCTATGCTAGCTATGGAGGAGAATGGAATAGACATAAGAAGGTCTTTATTTTCTTTGGCAGCACTCATTTTTATTCATAGAAAAGGTATTCAGAATGACGTAAATTATACAGTTTTTAAATCACTTATGGATAAATATCCTAGTTTAGACGATTTTATCCCTAATTTGCTTAAAGAAAAAACATTTTTTGATAAAGAACTTCCTGTAGAAAAATGGTCAAAAGTTTTAATAGACTTTATTGTAAGCCTTGAGAATGACCCTAAAAAAGCATTAGATTCTGTGCTATAAAATTTAATACAGAGTTTATAATAAAATTATGAAGGAGTATTATGATGAGTAAGAAATTTACAGTTTTAAGATTGGTGGCGTTATTTTTTGTTTTTGCTGTTATTATGTCTTGTTCTAAGGGAAGTGAGAGTGTTGATGCTGGCGAAGTAAAAGAGATTCGTTTAGCACACACTTTACCTCAAAATCACCCTGTGCATCAAGCATATATTAAGTTTTCTGAATTGGTTAAAGAATATACAGGTGGTAAGTATGAGATTGTTATTTATCCTGATGCTCAATTAGGTAATCAAACTGCTGCTATACAATTAACTCAGTCAGGTGGGCTAGAGTTTGTTCACATGAATGCAGCTATATTAGAAGGTTTTGAGCCTATTTTTACACTTATAAATCTACCTTATATATTTAAGGATTATGACCATTACACAAGAGTTATGACAGACCCCAAAATTAGAGAGCTTTATGAAGTGCTTAGATCTAAAAATTTTATTCCTATTGCTCACCTTGAAGGTGGTGCTCGCAGTATGTATAATAAAACACGTCCTATTGTAACTCCAGCTGATATGAAAGGGCTTAAAATACGTGTTCAAGAAAGTGCTACTCATATCGAAATGATTGATTTATTAGGTGGTAGTGCTGTTGCTATGAGTCCTAGTGAAATATATACAGCGCTTCAACAAAATGTTATAGATGGTGCTGAAAATAATAGCCCTACATTTGAATCACAAAAACACTATGAAGTTACTAAGTATTATTCTTTAACTGAGCATATGCGTTTGTCTGATTTTCTTGCTGTAGGTGTTCCTTTTTGGGATACTCTAACAGAAGAAGAGCAAGGGCAGTTTCTTCAAGCAGCATCAGAGGTGTCAGCTGAGTTCTCTCCAGTATGGAATGAAGGAGTGGCTACATCTGATAAAATACTTAAAGATGCGGGAGTTACTTATAATGATGTAGACCAAGAGGCTTTCAGAGCATTAGTTATTCCTATGCATGAAGAATATGGTTCTAAAAGTCCTGAAAATGCACAGTGGTTAGAGTGGGTTCGTTCATTAGAACAGTAAAAAATAATTTTTAATAAGGCGTGGATTTTCTAACTTAAAGGAACTGAAGCGCTTTATTTTACATTTTTAATAGACTGTTTAATTTTTAAGATAACTTAAATAAGGGCTTAATTTATGAAAAATGATTTAATTCTTAGTGTTGTTAAGCTAAAGACTTTCGTAAATAAAATAATTTTTATGATACTATCTTTTTTATTATTTACTATTTTGTTTTTAGTTATATGGCAGGTTTTTTCACGCTATTTGCTTTCAAAGCCTGCTGTGTTTACAGAAGAACTTGTACGTTTTCTTTTAGTATGGTTAGGTGTAATTGCTGCTGTTTATACGTTTGGAATGAAGCAGCATATAGCTCTTACATTACTTTATAATAAGTTTTCATGTAAAGTACAAAAAGTATTGTCAATTATTCACCATAGTTTTATATTAATTTTCGCTTGTGTTTTCTTTATTTATGGTGGTAGTATGCTTGTGAAAATAGCGAGCTTTCAAGTTTCATCCGTTTTAGGTATTTCTATGTCGTATGTTTATATGGTATTTCCATTCAGTGGAATTGTGCTTATTATATATGAAGTATTTAATTTAATAGAATATTGTGTAAATGTAGACCCTAAATAATTTATTGGAGTATTTATATGGATTTATCTATAGTTTTATCAGTATTGGTAGGAATATTTCTAGTTATGCTTTTACTTGGTTTTCCCGTAGCAATCACAATAGCTGCATCTTCTATTGTTACTATGTTTTTTTATCTTCCAGTGGATACAAGTCTTCAAACGGCGGCTCAATCTGTGTCGGGGGTGCTTAATTCTTTTTCGATTCTTGCCATACCGTTTTTTATTTTTTCAGGTGCTATTATGAATACGGCGGGTCTCGCACTTAGATTAGTGAACTTTGCTAAGTTATTTACAGTAGGTTTACCCGGAGCATTAATGCATATAAATGTTATTTCTAATATGCTTTTTGGTGCTTTGTCAGGTTCAGCATTAGCTGCGGAAGTTGCTGTTGGTAAAGTACTCGGGCCTATTCAAGAAAAAGAAAAATATAACCCAGCACTAGCAACAGCTGTAAATATAGCATCATGTCCAACAGGTATTCTTATTCCGCCAAGTAATACGCTTATTATATATTCTCTTGTAAGTGGTGGTACATCTGTTTCAGCATTATTTTTTGCAGGATATATACCGGGTATACTTATGGGTTTGGGTGTTATGTCGGTTGCTTTGTTTATGGGTGTTAAATATGATTATCCAAAACAACCTATGATTCCTTTTAAAGAGGTAGTGAAGATAGTCAAAGATGCTATACCGTCTCTTTTGATGATTGTAACTGTTATAGGTGGTATTCTTAAAGGTGTTTTTACTGCAACTGAAGGAGCGGCTGTTGCTGTTGTTTACAGTCTTCTGCTCGCATTAATTTATAAATCATTAAATTTAGAAAAAATGAAAACTATTCTTAATGATACTTTAATTTTATCTGGAATATCATTATTTTTAATAGGGGTATCTTCAATTATGTCATGGGTTTTGTCATTCTCAAGACTACCAATTCTTATTTCAGAACAACTTATATCTATTAGTTCAAATCCTATAATTATTCTTTTGATAATCAATGTAATATTACTTATTGTTGGTACTTTTATGGACTTGACTCCAGCTTTACTAATATTCACACCTATTTTTCTTCCAGTAGCATTGAAGCTTGGTGTGCATCCTGTTCATTTTGGTATCATTATGAACTTTAATTTATGTATAGGTTTATGTACGCCTCCAGTTGGTAATGCTCTTTTTGTTGGATGTAGTTTAGCTAAAGTTAGTATGGAAGAAACAGTAAAATGGTTGATGCCATTCTTTGTTGTTTTAATTGCTTTGCTATTTTTAATTACTTTTATTCCAGAGATTAGCTTATTTTTACCTAGACTTTTAGGTTTAATATAGTTATAAAATAATATATTTGAGAGGTATAAGAAATGAAAAAAATTGTTACTATGGGTGAGATTATGATGCGTCTTTCTCCTAAAAATAATCTTAGATTTAATCAGGCTAGTTCTTTTGATGTTATCTATGGTGGAGGAGAGGCGAATGTTGCTGTGTCTCTTTCTAATTATGGAAACGATGTTACTTTTCTAACAAAGTTACCAAAGCATGAGATAGGGGACTGTGCTATAGAGTTTCTTCGTACAAAAAATGTTAATACAAACTCTATTGCCCGAGGTGGTGAGAGACTTGGTATTTATTTTTTAGAGCATGGTGTTTCTATGAGACCTTCCAAGGTTGTTTATGATAGAGCACATTCTTCTATAGCAAGTGCCACTTCAAGTGATTTCGATTTTGATAAAATTTTTGAGGGTAAAGAATGGTTTCATTTTACAGGTATAACACCAGCTTTAAGCCCTCTGTCAGTAAAACTTACAACAGAGGCTGTGAAAAAAGCTAAAAGTAATGGGCTTACTGTTTCTGTTGACCTTAATTATCGTAAAAAACTTTGGACTCCAGAAGAGGCACAAAAAGCTATGATACCTTTAATGGAATATGTTGATGTTTGTATTGGTAATGAAGAGGATGCTGAAAAGGTTTTAGGTTTAAAGCCCGATGGTAGTGATATTGATAAAGGTAAACTATCTATTGATGGATATAAAGCTTTACTTAAAACACTTAAAGATAAATATAATTTCACACATGCAACTTGTTCATTACGTGAAAGTCTATCAGCTTCAGATAATGGATGGTCAGGACTTCTTTATGATGGTAAAGAGTTTTTTCATTCAAAGCATTATGATATTAGAATAGTGGATAGAGTAGGTGGCGGAGATGCTTTCGCTTCTGGCTTTATACATGGGCTTATAACTAAAAATGATAGCAGATATGCAATTGAGTTTGCAGCTGCCGCTTCTGCATTGAAACACACAATATTTGGAGACTTTAATCTTGTTTCTATTTCAGAGGTAGAGGCCCTTATGGGAGGGGATGCAAGTGGTCGTGTACAGCGTTAAAAAAATTAAGGAAAATAAAATATGAAAATAAAAGCAATTAGTGTACCTGAAAAGTGCCAAGTTGAAATTATAGAGGTGGATTCGCCTGCTATAGAAAACCCAACTGATGTAAAGGTGAAAATGTATATGACAGGCGTTTGTGGTTCTGATATGCATTTTTATCATGGTACATTAGCCGTGGCTGAGTATCCACGTATTATTGGACATGAAGGAGTTGGGGAGGTTATTGAGATAGGTAGTGCTGTTAAAAGTGTCTCTGTTGGAGATATTGTTATTGGAGAGCCTTTACTTGCATGTGGAGAGTGCTACTCTTGTAAAATGAATCGTCCGAATGCTTGTTTTACTATGAAGTCACGTGGTTGTCATGTTGATGGTTGCTTTAGAGAACATACTGTATATCCTGAAATGAGTGTTCATAAAATTCCTTCCAATGTTTCTTTAGAGGATGCGGCTTTAATAGAGCCTTATTCAATAGCCGCACAAGCTTGCTTTAGAGGTAGAATAACTAGTAATGATTCTGTTTGGATTATGGGAGCAGGCCCTATTGGTTTAACTATAGCTGATGTTGCACTTAATGTTTATGGAGCAAATGTAATTATTTCTGACTTAGTTGATTCTCGTTTAGAGAGAGCAAAAAAACTAGGTGTGAAGCATGTCTTAAATGCAAAAAATGTAGATGTAGAGGCAGAAGTAAAAAACATTGCAGGGGCTTATGGGCCTAATGTTATTCTTGATGCTGTTTGTATTCCTAAAACATTTGAGCAAGCAGTTAAGATGGTTTCTCCCGGTGGGCGAGTAGTATGTCTTTCATTTTCAACTGATACAGTTACGATAATGCCTTTAGACATAACTCGAAAAGAACTTGATATAGTTGGGTCACGACATCAAACATATAAGTTTAAGGAAGCTATAAGTTGGTTTGAAAATAAAAAAATACATCCTGAGGTATTAGTTTCTTCTATATTTAAGTATACTCAAATTAAAGATGCTTTATTTTTAATGGAAAATGATCTTGAAAATAGTTGTAAAGTTTTACTTGATTGGCGTTAGATATTTATATAAAATTAGGAGTAATAAAAAAATGGCTGATATTGTTGTTAAAATTGAAGAATTAAAAAAATTGGTTTTTGATAAATTGGTTTCTGTTGGAGTTAATGAAAAAGAAGCTACTATAGTTTCAGATGTTCTTGCACATTCTGATGCTAGAGGTGTTCGTTCTCATGGAACTATAAGGATAGAGCATTATGTGAATCGTATTAAAAATGGTGGAATTAATGTTAATTCTAAACTTGAGTTTAAATCAACAGCTAAGTCTGCAGCTTTAGTAGATGTTCAAGGTGCTCTTGGTCATGTTGGAATGCATTTTGCGACAACAGAGGCTATTAAAAAAGTGAAAGATAATGGGTTATTTGCAGTGTCTGTTCAAAATGCTAGTCATTGTGGCCCTTTGTCTTATTATGTTGACATGGCTTTAAATGCTAAACTTATAGCAATGGTATTTGTTAATACTGATAAGTGTGTTGTTCCATTTGGTGGAGGAGAGGCTTTTTTTGGAACTAATCCTATTGCTTTTGGGTTTCCGGGGAAAAATAATAGAGTATTAATCGACATGGCTACAAGTGAGGTTGCTTTTGGTAAAATATTTGCTGCTCGTGAGAGTAAATCTGAAATACCATCTACTTGGGGTGTTGATGAGAACGGTAGCCCAACTACTGATCCTTTCAAAGTTGTTGCTGTAAATCCTATGGCTTCATATAAAGGGACTGCTATTGCCACTGTTGTAGAAGGTTTCACTGGTTTTTTTACAGGTGCTTTCGGCCCTCATATTAAATCAATGTATGGTGATTTGGAAAAATATAGAAATACAGGTGCTTTCATATTTTTAATGGATCCTGCTATTTTTGGTGATGCTAATGTATATTTTGAAAGTACAGATAATTTGTATAAAGAAATTAAAGCACTTAAAAAAGCACCGGGTGTTGAGAATATGTATGTTGCAGGTGAGCCTGAGGACATTAAGTATAAAAACAGCTTGCGTGATGGAGTTGTAGTTTATCAAAATATATATGACTTTTTAAAGTCTTAGTTTTTATTTTATTAAGAGGTATTAAAATGATATTAACAAACTTAGAAGATGTTGCTCGTTATAAAAATATTAGTGATGCTATAGGTAAAGCAATTGATTATATAGAAAGTGGTGAATGGAAAAAATTACCAAAAGATAAAAAACGATATGTTATAAATGAAAATAAAGTAGAGGCTATGCGTATGAGTTATGAGCCTAAAGAAGATAATGCTTGGGAGAATCATATTGAGTGGATTGATATTCAGATGATTGTTTCAGGAGAGGAAAAAATGTTGTTTGCCCCTATATATAATCTTGAAAAAGATGGAGAGTATCTTACTGAAAAAGATTTTCAAAAATGGAATGGAAATTTAAGTCAAACATTTATAGCGAAGGAAGGAGATTTACTTTTCTTTTTTCCTGAAGATGGACATAAACCCGGGGTTAAAACTGAAAACTCAAGTACAGTTGATAAAGTTGTTGTTAAGGTTAAAGCATAAATAGTTATGGAAAAAAATATGAATAAACAAAAAATAGGATTTGTTGGTTTAGGTTCTATGGGAAGCTCAATGGTTTCTCATATACTTAAAAAAGGTTATGAGGTTTATGGTTTCGACACTAATCCTGATAGAATTGAAGCATTAAAAGGTGAAGGTATTAAAACAAGCTCTTCTCTAGTATCTGTGGCAGGAGAGCTTGATGTTGTCATTCTTATGGTTGTAGAGAATGAACAGACAGAGTCAATTTTATTTGGTACTGATTCTGTTGCTCAAAAAATGAAAAGTGGTTCTACTGTTATTTCTTGCAGTACTTTGTCTCCTTTATATGTTAAAGAATTAGGGGAGAAACTTGAAAAACTTAATATTGCACTCATCGATTGTCCTGTTAGTGGTGGACATGTTGGGGCAAAAAATGGAACTTTAACGCTTATGCTAAGTGCTAAAAATGAACATGTAGAAAAAGTGCGTGATATACTTGATGCGTTTAGTAGTAAAATATATTTTGTGGGTGATAAAGTTGGAATGGGTAGCACATTAAAAGTTGTTCATCAGCATTTAGCAAGTACTCACATAGCACTTACAGTTGAAGCTTTGGGATTATGTAAAAAGGCAGGGATAGACCCTAAGTATTTTTTTGATGTTGTAACTCATTCGGCAGGAACATCAAAAATATTTGAAACATTTGCACCACTGCTTATAGAAAAAGATTATTCCCCACATAGTTCTGTTGATGTTACAGAAAAAGATTTGCGTTTAGTTATAGAGCTTGCTAAGTCTCTTGATTATAAAGCATCTATTGTAGAGGAAGCTTATAATATGTATAATGAAGGAAGAAAGCAGGGGCTAGGTAAATTATCTCCTGTTGCTACAATTAAACTTCTAAATGTAGATTGGGAATAAGTAAGAAAAAATATTTTAAGGAGAGTATGTATGAAAAAAGTTTTAATGTTTGTGATGATGTTTTCTATTATGTTAATGTCATGTTCTAAAGAAGAGGCTAAAACTGATGAAGTTGTAGTTTGGAAATTTGGTCATATATTTGCCGAAGACAATTTAGTTCATCAAATGGCTTTAGTTTTTGCTGAAGAGGTTAAAACTAAAACTGGTGGAAAAATTGAGGTGCAAGTGTATCCTAATAGTTTAGAAGGAAATGAAATTGATAATATTAATGGTATTAGACTAGGTACATCTGACATTACAGTTTCAGGAGAATCAATGCAGACTTGGGCACCTAAGGCGGCGATGCTTGCTGTTCCTTATACGTTTCAAAATATAGACCATATGAAGACTGCTGTTGAAGGCGAGATTGGAGCTGAAATTTCTTTAGAGATACAAGAGAAAATAGGGCTTATTCCATTAGCATACATTTTAAGACTTCCAAGAAATTTAACATCTAATAAACCTATTACTACACCTGCTGATCTTGATAAAATGATTTTAAGAGTACCAAATGTTCCTATATTTGTAAAGGCATGGGAAGCATTGGGCGCAAAACCTACACCTATGGCACTTAATGAAGTATTTACTTCTTTACAGCAAGGTACAATTGATGGTCAAGAGAATCCTTTAGACTTAATTTATACATCTGGTTTTTATGAAGTACAAAAGTATGTTAACCTAACTGAGCATGTATATGGTTGGTTATATGTTTTAATTGGAGAAAAACAATTTAGTAAAATTTCTCCTGAACTTCAGCAACAAGTTATGGAAGCAGCTTTAATCGCTCAAGAGTTTGGTGTTGAGGAGTTAATGAAAATTAATATAAAATATACTGATGAGCTTAAAGCAAAGGGTGTAACTTTTGTTTCAGTTGATAAAAAAGCATTTCAAGATATTGTAAAGCCTGCGATGCAAGAAGCATTGAATGATGACCAAAAAGCCATTTATGAAAAAATTCTATTAATTCAATAAACGAGGATAAAATATGCTATTAAAATTGCAAAAATTAAATGATATTTTAGAAAAAATTCTATTAATTTGTGGAATAATTAGCTTTTTAGGTTTAATCTGTGTGGTGATTTTACAAATCATCACCAGACTATGGCTTCCTTTTCCTATTTCATGGACGGAAGAGGTATCAAGATTTTTATTCCTCTATATAGTTGCTTTTGTTGCACCTGTAGCACTTAGAAATCGAGAATTAGTTTTTGTTGACATGCTTGTAACATCTTTTCCAAAAATAGTTCAATCTGTATTAGGCGTAATTATAGATATTCTTATTTTAGTGTTATCTGCTGTTATATTTTGGACTTCACGCACATATATGCTTTTAGGTGTTGGACAAATTGCTCCAGCAACTTTATTACCTATGTATATTCCATACGCTAGTATGATGATAATGTCATTATTTTTATCATTATTTTCGTTTGTAAATTTGATAGGTAGTATTGTAGAATTTAAGAAAGGAGATTAGATAATGAGTGTATTACTATTTTCTTCATTTGTCGCTTTTTTGATGTTAGGTGTTCCTGTTGCTTATGCATTGGGACTGTCTTGTTTTTTCTATTTTGTTATTGAAGGCATACCTCTTATTGCATTTGCTCAAAAAATGTATAGTGGGCTTGATGTGTTTACGCTTCTTTGCATTCCCGGATTTATTTTTGCAGGAAACTTAATGAATGCTGGCGGTATTACTAGTAAAATAATAGCTTTCTCTAAGTCTTTAGTTGGCCATATTAGAGGTGGTGTTGGAATGTCTAATATAGTGTCTTCTATGGTGTTTGCGGGCATTTCAGGAACAGCTTTGGCAGATGTTGCGAGTATTGGAGCTATTATGATACCTACTATGAAAAAAGAAGGATATGACGACAGTGATGCGGTTGCAATTTCAGCATCATCATCTTTAGTAGGGCCTATTATTCCACCAAGTTTACCTATGATTATTGTAGGAACTCTAACTGGTATGTCGGTTGGTAAACTGTTTGTTGCAGGTATTATACCTGGAATACTTCTTGGTGCTGGAATGATGGTTATAGTATATTTTTTAGCAAAGAAAAAAGGCTATCCTATTCAAGCAAGGTCATCATTTAAAGAAGCTTTAATTGCTTTTTATAAAGGAATTTGGGCTTTGGTTATGGTATTTCTTATTTTGTTTGGAATACTTGGAGGATTTTTTACTCCAACAGAGGCATCTATTATTGCAGTTGTTTATGCTTTGTTTGTAGGATTTTTAATTTATAAAGAAATGACTTTTACAAAACTTATCAAAATACTAAAAGATTCACTAAAAACAACAGCGGGTATTATGCTACTTGTTGGGTTCGCTAATATATTTGCTTGGATATTATCAAGTGAGCAAATACCTCAACTTATAGCATCATCTCTTCTAGAAATTACTGACAATAAATTTGTTATTTTATTACTTATAAATGTCGTATTTTTATTTGCTGGAATGTTTTTAGAAACCATATCTGCTCTTCTAATATTAGTACCTGTTTTACTAAAAATAGTTGTAGAAGTAGGTGTTTCTCCTATTCAGTTTGGTGTTATTGCTGTACTTAATTTGGTTATTGGACTTACAACTCCACCTGTAGGCGTTTGTTTATTTGTAGCGTCTTCTATAGGGCAGATAAAATTGAGTGAAGCTGTGAGAGGACTTATGCCTTTCTTTATATGGATGATTATAGTGCTTCTTCTTGTAACATATGTTCCCGCCATAACATTGTTTTTACCTAGCTTTTTTTAGATTAAAATTAAGGATTATAGTATGATGAAAACTTTTATTACAGATAACTTTTTACTTAAAAATAAAACAGCAGAAAGACTATATCATGATTATGCTAAAGATATGCCTATTATAGATTATCATTGTCATTTGCCTTCTGAGGAAATAGCTATTGATAAACATTATCGCAACATTACAGAGGCATGGCTTGAGAAAGATCACTATAAATGGCGTGCTATTAGAACTGCTGGTTATAAAGAAAGTGAAATTACAGGGAATATAGGAAATTATTCTTATGATAAAGAACGTTTTGATATGTGGGCTAATGTAATTCAAGAAACTATTGGTAATCCGCTTTATCACTGGACACATCTTGAACTGCTTCGTTATTTTAATATAGATACATTATTAACACCAAAAACTTCAGATTATGTTTATGAAAAGTCAAATGAAATTATTTCTCAAAGTGATTTTTCTACTAAGAACTTAATTAAAAAGTTTAATGTTAAGTTTATTGGAACAACAGATGACCCTATAGATAGTCTTTCAAGTCATAAGTTAATAGCAGATAGTGGTTTTGAGTGTAAGGTAACTCCTTCATGGAGACCTGACAAAATTATTAATATTGAGATGCCAACTTTTAAGAGTTATATAGAAAGTCTTGGAAATGTTAGCTCTGTTAATATATCTAATTTGGATGATTTACTTTCATCTATAAAAGTGCGTATAGAACATTTTAAGAATCATGGTTGCACTATTTCAGATCATGCTTTAGATCAATTTGTTTTTACAAGAGAATATAAAGAAAGTGATGTTGCGATCATTTTTAAGAAAGCATTAGAGGGTAAATCACTTACAAATGATGAAATTATAGAATATAAAAGTTATGTGTTGGTTGAGCTTGGTAAAATGTATGCTAAAAATAATTGGGTTATGCAAATACATATTGGTGTTATCAGAAATAATAATACAAAAATGTTTAAGCTTATGGGCCCTGATACGGGTTTCGATTCTATTTGCAATAGAAGTTATGCGAGAGAACTTTCTCTGTTTCTTGATACATTAAATATGAGTGAGGATCTTCCTAAAACAATTCTTTATTCACTTAATCCAAGTGATAATGAGGTTCTTGGCACTATGATAGGGAATTTTCAAGGTGGTATATCATCTAAAATGCAATTCGGTTCAGGCTGGTGGTTTAATGATCAAAAAGATGGAATGGAGAGACATATGATTGCACTTGCCAATCTTGGTCTACTTTCTAGATTTATTGGTATGCTTACAGATTCAAGAAGTTTCTTATCTTTTTCTAGGCATGAGTATTTTAGAAGAATACTTTGTAATATAATTGGAACTTGGGTTGAAGATGGGGAAGTTGCTAATGATATTGATTTTTTAGGGAATATTGTAAAAGATATAAGTTATAATAATGCAAAAAAATATTTTGATTTATAAAAAATAATATTGTGTCTGATACAAAAATAATTTACTATTTTAAAGGAGATAAATGTATGCAAATGACATTTAGGTGGTTTGGCGAAAAAAATGATAGCGTATCATTAAAACAAATAAAACAAATACCTCAAGTAGAGGGTATTGTGTGGTCTTTACATAATAAAGTAGCTGGTGAAAAATGGACTAAAGACGAAATTTTTAATGAGAAAAAAATAATTGAGTCTTACGGGTTTAATATTGATGTTGTTGAAAGTGTTAATGTTCATGAGGATATTAAACTTGGGCTTCCGTCACGTGATAAATATATTGAGACATATATAGAAACAATGCGTATTTTAGCAGAAGCAGGGGTTAAAGTTATTTGTTATAATTTCATGCCTGTTTTTGATTGGTTTAGAAGTGATCTTGCTATGCCTTTACCTGATGGTTCTAATGCTTTAGCTTATAACCCTAAACTTATAGATGATAAAAGTTGTCATGACATAGTTAAGTCTGTTGCTGATGGTTCATTAGGTTACACTTTGCCCGGTTGGGAGCCTGAGCGTTTAGAAAAACTTACTCAAACACTAGAGGCTTATCAAAATGTCGATGAGGAAGCTCTTTGGAAAAATCTTGAGTATTTTCTGAAAGCTATTATACCAGTAGCTGAGAGTATTGGTATTAAGATGGCTATACATCCTGATGATCCTCCTTGGTCTATTTTTGGGTTGCCTCGTATTATGACATGTGAGAAGAATTTACAGCGTCTAGTTAATTTAGTTAAAAGCCCTTCAAATGGACTTACACTTTGCACAGGCTCTTTGGGTGCGTCTCCTACAAATGATATGCCTAAGATAATTGAAAACTTATTAGAACATATACATTTTTTGCATATAAGAAATGTCAAATATGAAGACAATGGATTGTTTTATGAAGTATCTCACCGTACAGAAGACGGATGCATAAATATTACTGAAATTGTTAAAATACTCTACAAAAATAATTATAAAGGCTATGTTAGACCTGATCATGGACGAATGATTTGGGATGAGCATGCTCGACCTGGGTATGGGCTATATGACAGGGCATTAGGCATTATGTATATTTGGGGATTATGGGACGCTTATAATAATAAGTAGTAATAAGACAGGATTTAATCAATGAAACTTTCACTAGAGACACTGAAACAAAAAGATTTTTGGCTAGAAAAGAACTATAAACTCCCTGAGTTCGATATACAAAAAGTTATTGATAAAACTAAAAAATCTCCTACATGGCTTCATTTTGGTGCTGGCAATATATTTAAGACATTTTTAGCAAGTGCTGAGCAAAAACTGCTTAATGAGGGTTTGTCTGACACTGGCATAATTGTTTGTGAGACATTTGATGAGGAGATTATTGAAAAAACATATAGACCATTTGATAATATTTCTATATCTTGCACATTAAAATCATCTGGAACTATTCAAAAAGATATAATAGCAAGTATAACAGAATCTTTAACTAAGACGGACATTAAACGCTTAAAAGAGATTATGGAAAGTGAATCATTGCAAATGCTTACTTTCACCGTAACAGAAAAAGGCTATATTATAAAAAATACTAAGGGCGAATATTTAGAAGACACATTGCATGACTTTAAGAACTTTGTGCCTGAACAAAAGACACTTATGGGATTTTTATCATATCTTTGTTATATACGTTTTAAGGCGAATAAACTTCCTGTTACTCTTGTAAGTCTTGATAATTATAGCCACAATGGAAGTGTTTTACACAGTGCTGTAAAAGTATTTGCTAATGCATGGGTCGAAAATGGTTTTGTTCCAAATGATTTTATAGATTATATTAATAATGAAAAACTTATATATTGCACTTGGAGTATGATAGACAAAATTACACCAAGACCTTCAGAAATTGTTAGAGATATTATTAAAAATGATGGAATAGAAAACACTGATATTATTGTTACAAATAAAAATTCTTATGCCTCAATTTTTGCGAATGCAGAAGAGCTTGAATATCTAGCAATTGAAGATAAGTTTACAAATGGAAGACCTCCACTTGAGAGAGTAGGGGTTTTGTTTAGTGATAGAGACACAATTGATAAAATAGAAAAAATGAAAGTATGCACTTGTCTGAATCCACTTCATACAACACTCGCTATTTTTGGACATTTGCTTGGGTATAAATTAATTTCTGAAGAGATGAAAGACAATGACTTGCTTACACTTATTAAAAATATTGGGTATAAAGAAGGGCTTCCTGTTGTAGTTGATCCTAAAATAATTGACCCCAAAAAGTTTATTGATGAGGTTATTAATATTCGCTTACCAAATCCTTATATGCCAGATGGGCCTATGCGTATAGCAAGTGATACTTCTCAAAAAATGCCTATACGTTTTGGTGAAACTATTAAGGCATACGAAATTGATGAAACAAAAAAAGCCTCTGACCTTGTATATATTCCTTTTGTTTTTGCTGCTTGGATAAGATATTTAATGGGTATTGATGACAATGGTAATGCTATTCTATTAAGTCCTGACCCAAGACTTGATGAACTTTGTGAATATATAAAAGATATTCATTTGGGGGACACTGATGTTGGTGATAAATTAAAACCTATATTGTCAGATGCTTCAATATTTGGGGTGAACCTTTATAAAGTGGGGCTTGCGAGTAAGGTAGAAAACTATTTTTTAATGCTAATTAATGGAGAAAATTCTGTAAGAGATGCATTAAAGAAATTATTATATTAAGTCATAGCTTATATTTTCCATGTGTGTGGGGACTTATTCCATTTGCTTGCTATTTCGCATTCTTCTTTAGAAAGTGCTTTTGTGTCCTCAGCTACTTTAAGAAGTGTTGTGAAATTGCTTAATGAGTAAAAAGGAGTGTCTCCAAAAATTGTGCTGATTTCACTAAACTCATAAGAGAAAATTGCGACAATTGATGTTACTATTGCTTCTTCTAAAATTAAATTATCTAATACTTTTTTAGAGCTTCCACCAGTAGAAATAAGGTCTTCAATAATAACTACTTTTTTTCCTTTTACAATAGCCCCTTCCACAGATTTAGTAGTTCCATGTTTTTTAGCCTCTGAACGTACATAAGCAAGTGGTTTGCCTAAATTGTGAGCAATAATTGATGCCCAAGGTATTCCTGCTGTGGCTGTTCCTACAATAATTTCAGCTTCTTGTATTTTTTCATTTTCTGTGAAAGCATTAATGATAGTGGTACGAGCTTTTGGGAAACCAAGTAAAAACCTATTGTCGCAATAAATAGGGCTTTTAATGCCAGAAGAATATGTGAAGTAGTTTTCTACAGACAGTTTAACTGCTTTTGTTTCAAGAAGAATGCTTGCTATAGTTAAAGCATTATCGTTCATAATATAATTCCTTAATGTATATTTCTCTGTTAGTAAGTCTTAATTTAATCCTTCATCATTTCTTTAAGCATCATTTCTGCCGCTTCCTTAGGATTTTTAGCCTCTGTAATAGGGCGACCCACAACAAGATAATCAGCCCCATTTTGTATAGCTTCGTTAGGGGTTAATACTCTTTTTTGATCCCCCATATCACTTGTTTCAGTAAACCTTATCCCGGGACACACTGTTATGAAGTCAGATCCACAAGATCCTTTAATAATAGACGCTTCTAATGCTGAACAAACAACTCCATCAGCTCCTGCTTTTTTTGTTTCCTTAGCGAGGTTTAATGCGAACTCAGAGGTCTTAAGGCTTGTGTGGAAATACTCTTTAATGTCATCGTCATCTAATGATGTGAGTGCGGTTACGGCAATTAGAGTTTGGTCAGGTCTTTTAGCCTTTACAGCTTGTTTTATCATTTCAGAGCAACCTGAAGAATGTACATTAAACATACTTATAGATTTATCTTTTGCTGCAAAACGAGAGGCTGCTGCCACCGTGTTTGGTATGTCATGGAATTTAAGGTCGAGGAAAACTTTCTTGTTTAGTGAAGAGAGTGTTTTAAGTATAGACCCTGCTGAGTTTAGGAATAACTCCAAACCCACTTTATAAAAAATAACAGAATCGCCAAGCTTTTCTATCATCTGTTCTGCTTTTTCTTGTGTGTCAAAATCGAGTGCCACAATAAGGCGTTCTTTCATATTCACTAAATCTCCTTATAAGGATATGATTTATTTGATATTTTTGCTATGAATATCAAAATTATTGTATAGTGCAACATATTTAAAGTAAAGTGTTTGTAGACATCGCTTACAAATCCAATAAATGGAAACTCAAATATTGCTGTTTTAAGCACGTATGTTACTTTTTGGAGTATTGTAATGTTCATCTAATATTGTAAATTACTATATATTTATAATTAAATTAGAATTATATGAAAAATAATCTTGACAAAAGCGACTCTTAAAGTTAAATTGTTAACTTATAAAAGGATAGAATTTATGAATAGTAGTATTTTTCTTTATAACTCTCTTACAAAGAAAAAAGAAGAGTTTAAACCTATAGAAAATGGCAAGGTAGGTATGTATTCGTGTGGACCGACTATATATAACTATGCTCATATTGGAAACTTTAGGGCTTATATTTTTAGTGATATTCTTCATAGGGTTCTCATTGACTATGGGTATAGTGTTCGCTTTATAATGAACCTTACTGATGTTGATGACAAGACTATTAAGAATTGTAGAGAAAATAATATGTCGCTTAAGGATTATACTGAAATATATAAGGATGCTTTTTTTAGTGATATTAATTTACTTAAAATTAAACCTGCATCGCTCTATCCTGCGGCAACCGACCACATTGAAGAAATGATAGATATTATCAAATTGCTTGAGAGTGGTGGGCATACGTATGAGTCGGAAGGCTCAATTTATTTTAAGATACAAACATTTGAGGAATACGGAACACTTGCTGGTCTTGATAAACAAGTGCTTAGAGAAGGAGCATCAGGTCGAGTGTCATCAGATGAGTATGAAAAAGAGAATGCTAGTGATTTTGTTTTGTGGAAAGCATATACTCCTCAAGATGGCGATGTGTTTTGGGATTCTCCTTTTGGTAAGGGGCGACCGGGTTGGCATATTGAATGTTCTGCTATGAGTAGTAAACATTTAGCGAGACACTTCGACATACATACTGGTGGGGTTGATAATAAGTTTCCTCATCACGAAAATGAAATAGCTCAAAATGAATGTGCATTTAATGAAAAGTTTGTAAACTACTGGCTTCACTGTGAGCATTTAATTGTTAATGGTGAGAAAATGTCTAAATCGAAAGGAAACTTCTATACTTTGCGTGACCTGCTAGAGAAAGGTTTTTCGCCAATCGCTATCAGATATTCACTTATGACATCTCATTACAGAAAACAGCTAAACTTCACACTTGAAGGCATTGAGCAAGCATTTAGTGCCGTCTCAAGAGTTAATGACTTTTTGTTTAGAGTGAAAGATATAGAAAATGAAAATGGTGATGACGACTTTGTAAATGCTGAAGTAAAACAAGCAAATGAGGCTTTTTCAGCATCTATATATGATGACTTAAATATATCAGAGGCTTTGGGTGTTATGTTTGGGCTTATCAAAACACTAAACTTAAGCTTTGATAAAATAACTATAAATACAAAAAGTAATTTGCTTTCATTTTTTAAGAGAGTGAATGATATTATAGGTTGCTTTAATTTAGATGAAAATAATGATATACTTGAGGCAGAAATAGAGAGTCTTATAGAACAACGCATATCTGCTCGTAAAAATAAAGACTATAAAACATCCGATGAGATAAGAGATGCTTTACTTTCTAAAGGTATTGAACTCATAGACACTCCTGAAGGTGTTAAATGGAAAAGGAAATAGGCTAGACTTTTTTATGACTTTACTTGAAAAAACATACTCACATATAAATCGTATTAGCTTAAAAAAAGAAGAAGGATTATGGCAAGAAGGGATTACTGATTGGCAGTCCGTTTTGTCTGATATGAATTATTATGCTATGCCTAAAAGTATGAGAGATACCTTAAAAAAAGAGCTTCCAAGAACAGTAAAGAATTTTAATAAAAAAAATTATAATTATTTTTTAGATAGGCTTGAGAAGTTTCATAAGTATAGAGTTTACCCTTTCATCGAGAGTAAAACATTATTTTTAGATATTGAAACGACAGGGGTTAAGCCTGCTGATGACCACATCACTGTTATAGGTTGTTATGACGGGAAAGAAGTTAGAGTTTTTGTTTATGAAGAGAATGAAAATGATTTTATAGATTATATTAAAAACTTCTCACTTGTTGTAACATTCAATGGTAGCTGTTTTGACATGCCTTTTTTAGAGAGATATTTTGATAGAGAGTTTGCTATTCATCAAGTAGATTTAAGATTTTTGCTTAAAGACTTAGGGTATACTGGTGGGCTTAAAAAAATTGAAATTGATATTGGTTTGAGTCGAGGCGATGATATGACAGGGGTTACAGGATATACAGCAGTGCTACTTTGGAAGTACTATAAAACTACAAGAGACAGACGAGCTCTTGATACACTAATACATTATAACATACTTGACACGATAAACCTTGAATATTTGCTTCGTATGGCGTATAATGAATATGCTAAGAAGTTTGGATGTGATTTGCTTTTAGAAAAACCACTTCCAAAAGTTCAGTATGAATGTCATAAGGACTTAATAAAATTTATAGAAAAGAATAGATTTAGGTATCAATAAAAATAGATTTTATTTAGGAAAAACATTGTCGGGGTATACTATATTTATGTACTGGTGGCTTTTTTGTTATAGGAGTCATAGTTGATGTTGTTCTTATACTCATAGGAGCTATGCGTGATGCTGACGGTAGAGAGCTGATGTAAATTAAATATTTTTTTATGGAGTGATTGCATGAATATTGATAATTATTTAAAGAATCTTGAGACTATAGTTAATATTGATTCAGGAAGCGAATGTAGGGACGGTATTGATGAGATTATAGCATTTTTTCAAAATTTATATACAGGCTTTATTACAGAAGTTGGAAATAAAGATAAAAGTAATCCATATCTTATAATTAAAAATAGAGAAAGTGATGATATTGACTTTTTATTTGTAGGGCATCTTGATACAGTATTTCCTAAAGGAACAGCCACATCAAGACCATTTACTATTAAAGAAAATCGTGCTTATGGGGCAGGTGTTATTGATATGAAGTCGGGCTGTCTTATGATTCATGAAATTGTGTCGAAGCTAAAAGATTCAGATAAAAATATATGCGTAATTTATAATAGTGATGAAGAAATAGGTTCTGAGTGTTCACATGACATAATATATGAGATGGGCAAAAAAAGTAAATATGCTTTTGTTTTTGAGCCTGCTCGTAAAAATGGAAATATGGTTAAAGAAAGAAAAGGTATACTTCATTGTAAAGTTTCTTTTAAGGGTAAAACAGCTCATGCAGGAGTTAATCCTCAAGATGGAATTAGTGCCAATGTAGAGGCTGCTTATTGGGCTTTAGAGCTTTCTAAACTTAGCGATCTTGTCAATAATAATTCTCTTAATATTGGTATTATTAATGGCGGTACTGCATTAAATGTAGTGCCTGACTATGCGAGTATTTCTTTTGAGGCTCGAAGTTTTGATATTAATTTTTTTGAGAAAGTTAAGGCTAAAGTAGAGGACTTAATTAAAAATCCTCATTTGAAGGATATAAAAGTTGAGATAGTAGATTCTAGTCAGTCGACGCCTTTGTTTGTGAATGAGAATACAAAAAAACTTATAGAGATTTATGATAAAGTAAAAAAAGAAATGTCTATAAACTGCGACTGGGAGAGTACTGGTGGTGGGTCTGATGCTAATATTTTAGGTGGACTTAATGTTGCTGTAGTTGATGGGGCAGGTCCTGTTGGAGGAGAGCTTCATAGTGAAAGAGAATATTTAGAAATTGACTCTATAGTTCAGCGTTATAATTTAAGTAAAAAAGTTATAGATAGTTTATTATAGTTTTTTGGAGTATACTATTGTGATGAAGAAAATATTTGTTTTTATTTTGATGACTTTTTTTGTTAATAATGTTTTGATGGCGGAAGTTGTTAATACTATTGTTGCTGTTATTGGGGCAACTCCTATAACGAGTGATGATTTTATGAAAAGAAAAAAGTTCTTATCAGCACAATCTCAAGGACGAAAAATATCGGACAAAGATATTTATGATGATATTTTAGAAGAGCATATAATGTATGCGAAACTTGAAGAGCTTAATTATGAAATTGAAGATAAAGATGTTGAAACTAGAATAGAGTCTATGGCTAAGCAGTATAATCTTAGCAAAGATCAGTTTATAAAAGAAATTGAGGCTAGTGGAATACCTTTTGATGAGTATAGGCTTGTTATCAAAAAACAAATAGCTATGGAGAGTTTGTATAGCACTGTAGTAACTCCTCCTGTGATTACTGATGCTGAGGCTGATAAGTTTTATGAGTCACAATCAATTAAAAATAAAGCTAAGTTTGAAGGAGACACTATAGTTCGTCTTTCATGGATATTTTTTAAAGCAAAAACATTTACAGAAAAAGGACGAAAAGGAGACATTGCTGCTCGTGTTCGTACAAGTGCTTTAAAAGGTGCTGACTTTGAAGAGCTTGCAAAAACTCATAGTGATGATGCAAAAACTAAAAAATATGGTGGAGACTTAGGTTATAATTTGTTAGGAGATTTATCCCAAAGAAATATGCCTTTACACATTACTCATGGGCTTAATTTAGTAAAAAATGGTTCGAAAGTTGGAACTGTAAGTGCGGTTAAAGAAACTGTTGGTAGTGGATTTTGGATAGTTAAAGTTACAAGTATAGAAAAAGATCAAAGTAGCATAAGAAGTCGTGTGAAGTCTTTTCTTTCTGAAGAGAGGTCTCGTGAAGCTTTTGTAAAGTGGGTTGTAGAAGAAAAAGAAAAAGTAGCAGTTACAATTTATTCTGAAATAAAATAATATATATGTACTTGTATTTCAGTGAAAGTTGATTATACTTAATAGTATGCCTATAATGCAAGCGAGTTTAGAGACATCTCTAAAACAACATTTAATACTTAATCAAAACACTAGAGTTTGGCTTGATATTATATCTATGCCTGCTTATGACCTTGTAGAAAAAATAAAACATGAGCTTGATAATAATCCATTTGTAATCCCAAATTATAATTCTAGTTTAATGTCTAGTGGCAAAAATAATTTACTTGAGACTGCTATACCTAATTCTAAAGAGAGTATTTTTTCTCATTTAGAGACTCAAATAAATATAGAGTTTTCAAATAAAAAAGATATTGACACAGCATTAAATATTTTAGGATTCTTAAATAAAGATGGATTTATCTTAACTCCACTTGAAGAAATATCAAAAACACTTGCGGTAAGTTTAAGTCAAGTAAAATATATTCTGTCAGTTATAAAAAAACTTGACCCTTTAGGTATCGCTTCATCAAGCTTAAAAGAATGCTTATACACACAACTTGAAAGTTTGGACGAGAGTGATGTGGTGGAGCTTGCTAAAGTTATAGTAGAAAAATATTTAGATGAACTTTCTAAAAAAAAATATTCCAAAATATCTGAGGCACTTAATATTAGCCTTGAAGACATAGAGAAAGCACTTAAATTAATTCAGACATTAGAGCCTTATCCCGCACGTAATTATGACATTACCCCTGTGAAATATGTAGTTCCTGAACTTTTTATTCTTAAAAAAAATGATGAATGGGTTGTAAAAACTAATAAAGATTTTATAGAACCCTTGCAAATTAGCAAAAAATATATTAGACTCATGGGTGATACGAAAGATGAAAAAACATTGGAGTATTTGAGAGAGAAACTTGTTTATGCTAAGTCTTTAATAAATGCTATTGAAGAGAGAAAAAAAACTTTGCATAATGTTGGTTTGGCTTTGCTTGAACTTCAATATGATTTTTTTGAGCGAGGGGGCGAATATTTAAAGCCTCTTACTTTGAAAGATATTGCGAATCATGAGAAGGTTTCTTTAAGTGAATCTACTATAAGTAGAATATCTAATAATAAGTATTTAGAGACCACTTGGGGAACATTTTCTATTAAGTATTTTTTTTCTTCTGTTGTTGGTGGGAATTTTTCTGCGAGATCAGTTAAGGAGATTATAAAGCGTATTATAGAAAACTCTAATGTTAATATGAGTGATGAGAAGATACGTTTGATACTTAAATCAGAGGGTATAGATTTGTCAAGAAGAACGGTTACTAAGTATAGGAACAGTATGAATATATTTTCGTCTAGGGACAGATAAAAACAGATAATTTAGGAGGATTTATGCATCAGAATATTCAAGGAAAAAATGTTAGAATAACTGAAAATGTTAGGTCTTATATTGCTGAAAAGGTACAAAATATTAAAGTACATACAGAAAATATTATTGAAACTAATGTTGTTTGTGAGTTTATGCATGGGGAATACTTTGTTTTAGCGACACTTACTTTTGCTAAAAAAATATTTCACACTAAAGAAAAAGATAAAGATTTATATGCAGCAATTGATTCAGTGTTCAGTAAAATAGAGAGAGAAGCTAGACGAATTAAAGAAAAGTCTAAGCATATTCGTGATTCAGGTTCTACAAAAGATTTGACTGAAGAGGATAGTGATAGAGATAATGAAAATCCACATCATATTGTTACAGTTGGTGTTTATGAAAAACCTTTACTTTCTTATGATGCTTTATTCACATTTTCTAAAAGCAGTAAAAAGTATTTTGCATATTTGCCAATTAAGCAAGAAGCTGATTTATACACTGTTAAAGTAGGTCATTATCCTGAGTTTTTGTTTAAACATGAAAATGACGACTTTTATTCTGTTTCTATAGATGAAGAGGCTAATTTTGCTAAAGGGTTTAATTTAATAGAAAACGCTTCTTGGAATATAAAGAAAGTTGTTCTTGGAATGAATAATATAGATTATTCAAGTAGTGAAAAATATGCTATTAAAGAGTTTAATGTAGGAGAAGCTGTAGGGTTTCTTATGGATGAGGAAAATACTAGCGACTATATTGTTTATATAAACTCGGTTACTGATAAACCTGAGGCTTTGTATAGAGAATCAGAGCATGCGTTTATTTTGATAAGGTTATTTAATATTTAGGGGGTGTTATGAGCTTAATAGATTATATAAATGCTGATGCTATTATGCTTGATGTACAGGAATCTGACAAGGAGGCACTTTTATCAAAAATGCTTGAAAGGCTTGATAGTTGTGAACTGCTAGAAAACAGAGAAGGTGCAGAAAATGCTATAATGGCTCGTGAGCAACTTATGAGTACTGGTGTCGGTAATGGTGTCGCTATTCCTCATGCGAAAACAGATGCTGTTAAAGCAATTAGGCTTACTGTTGCTACAATTAAAAATGGAATTGCTTATAAGTCGGTTGATAACAAACCCGTTTTTGTTGTATTTATGCTTTTATCTCCTAGGAATGCTGCTAGTGATAATCTTAAAGTTCTAACTAGTATTGCAAAACTTTTACGAGATAATCCAAACTTTTTAGAAAAGCTTATAAAAGCAGATACTGCTTCTGAGTTTATAGAGCTTATAGCTAAAGAGGAAATGAAAATATAATGGCTGGGATTACTATAAAAGAGTTTCTTGATATCAATGAAAATAAAGATAATGTATTAAAATTACTTAGACTTACAGGTCTTGTTGGGCTTGAAAATAGGATTATAGAAAGCACAGAGGTTAATAGACCTGGTATGGCTTTATTTGGATACTATGAAAACTTTGCATCAAACAGGATGCAGATATTTGGACGTGGTGAAAGCTCGTATGTGGAAGAGCTTTCTAAAAATAATGATGCAGCTGTTTTTGAAAAATTATTTTCTTATGATATACCTGTTTCAGTATTTACTCATAATCATACCCCAAATGATGTTTTTATAAAAACCTCACTTTCGGCGTCTACTCCTTTACTTGTAACTAGTTTGCCAAGTGGGACATTTATTAATAGATTTTCTGTTTTACTTGAAGATGAATTTGCTGAAACTACAGTTGTGCATGGAGTTTTTATCGATGTTCTTGGTGTAGGTATTCTTATTAAAGGTAGTAGTGGTGTTGGGAAAAGTGAGGCGACGCTTGAACTTATATCAAAAGGACATAGGCTTATTTCTGATGATAGTGTTGAGCTTAAAAAACTTAGTGATGGACTTGTTATAGGGTGTACTCGTAAGGGTCTTGCTCACTATATGGAAGTTAGAGGTATTGGTATAGTTGATATATCAAGAATTGCTGGTATGTCAGGAGTTCGTGATAGAAAAAGACTTGACCTTGTTATTGAGCTCAGTTACTGGAGTGAACAAGATAATGACCTTTATGATAGAACAGGTCTTAATGATATAAAAGAAAGTGTTCTTGGTGTAGAAATACCATATCTTAACATACCTGTAAAATCTGGGCGTACTCTTTCCACTTTAATAGAAACAGCTGCTAAAAACCATAGACTTAAAGGCATGGGTTATAATAGTGCTAAAGAGTTTAATAAAAGAATGATAGCATCCCTGCAAAAAGGGAAGGCTGATAATAATTCATGAAAATTGCTGTTGGTATGAGTGCTGGAGTTGATTCAACTACTACATTAAAAGTTCTTAAAGAAGAAGGACATGAGGTGGTAGGGGTTACTATGCTTTTATGGAGTAATGACTTGAGAGCGCCATTAAAAGGCTCATGCTATAGTTCTAATCAATATGCTATTGTAGATGAATGTAGAGAATACGCTAAAGAGATTGGTATTCCATATTATGCTATTGATGTAAGCGAAAAGTTTAGACAATATGTAATTGATTATTTTATAAAATCCTATAAAAACGCACAAACTCCAAATCCGTGCATAGTTTGTAACTCACTTGTTAAGTTTGGTGCATTATTTGATAGTATAAGTGAATTAGGTATTGATTTTGACAAATTTGCTACAGGTCATTATGCTGGAATTGAGTATAACGAAGAGAGTAGCCGATACATGCTCTTGAAAGGATTTGATACATTAAAGGATCAGTCTTATTTTTTATATGCACTTTCTCAAGAACAGCTTAGTAAAATATTGTTTCCAATGCAAAATAAAACAAAAGAAGATGTTAGAAAAATAGCATCAAGTTATAATCTTTCTGTCGCAAATAAAAGCGAAAGTCAGGATTTTTTTGGAGGCGAGTATCATAGGCTTTTTGAAGGGGAGACTAATTCGGGATTTATTAAGCATTATGAAACAAATGAAGTGTTAGGCACTCATAATGGTATTTGGAATTATACAGTGGGGCAGAGAAGAGGTCTTGGGGTATATTATGAGACACCACTATATGTTATAAATATTGACAGTCGTGAAAATACTGTTTTTGTCGGGTCAAAAGAAAATACACTGACGAATCAAACTAAAATAGAAAATATTAATTGGGTTTCAATTGCTAAAACAGATAAACCTTTTAGGGCATTAGTTAAAACAAGAAGCTCACATAAGGGTGTTTGGTCTGATATTGTACCTCAAAGTGATGGCTCTGTAAATATTTATTTTGACACATTAACAACTATTCCGTCAAGAGGGCAGTCCTCTGTATGTTATAGTGAAGATAAAGTTTTATGTGGTGGGATAGTTACTTAAAATCTTTTTTCGATAATTTTGTAAATGCGTTTATATTTTTCTTTAATTTTTTACCAACTACATAGTCCCATTCTGATACACTTATTCCTATATTAGGTCTTAATGCTATAAGGTCTTTTTCTTCTACTGTGTCTCCTATTTTCATATCATGTTTAAGATAAATACCTCTTTTAGCGAATGTAAACTCTTTTTTTTCTTTTTCTGTGAACTCTTTTTCTTTTTTGTCTGCATTCTTACCAAGCATAGAGTGAACTTCATTTAGTGAGTTTATCATTAAAGACATTTCCTCTGAACCTAAACTTAGAGCGTGATCAAAAGTTGTTTTTTCAGGTGTTAGAGTAAAGTGTTTCTCAATTATTTTAGCTTTTTTTGAAACAGCTACTATAGCGGCATTAATTCCTACACTGTGGTCAGAATATCCTATAATAGATTTTTTGAATAATGATTTCATAACATCAATTCTGTTTAAATTAAGATTAGAGTTTTCAGCAGGGTATTCTACGCAACAATGTAGAAGTGCTGTTTCATTGTCTTTAAGTATTTTTAATGCATTTTTTATATCTTTGTTTTTTGCAAGTCCAGTGGATAGTATTATAGTTTTTTTTGTTTTTGCGAGTTCTTTAAGTAGTGGGACATTGTCAATATCACATGAGGCAACTTTATACATTGAAACTTCATAGCTTTCCATCTCACGAACTGCCTCAATTGAAAATGGGGTGCTTAAAAATATAATTCCACATTCTTTGCATTTTTTTATTAGAGGTTTATACCAATCACTTTTTAGTACTATGTCGTCCATTTGCTTTAGAGCATCATCGTTTAATTTAAGTATTTTTATATATTCATTTTCAGCGAGTAAAGTATCTTTAGTAAATGACTGAAACTTAATAGCATGGGCTTTAGCTTTACTTGCTTTTTCTACCATAGTTAGAGCGGTGTTTAAGTCGCCTTCATGGTTGCATCCTGCTTCAGCGATGACAAATATATTATTTTTACTTATTAAATTTTTAAGTTTCATATTTTTGTTCCTTTAATGTGATAAAGTTTTTATGGTGTAATTTTATATTATTTTTAGTATATTTCAATATAAATGATTATAAAAGTTAATTTTGGCATTTTTAAAGCTTTATATAGAAGATAATGTAAATATAACTTGATTTTTTTTATAATTAGTATATAATGATGAGAGCTTACTAAATTTGATATTGTTAGGTTGTCTATGTATAAGCAGAACTCATATGTTGTATACCCTATGTATGGTATTTGTAAAGTCTTGGAGATAAACAAGAGCAAAGTTGGGGACAACTTGGTCGATTGTTATGTTCTTCATTGTGAGACTGAGAATATTACAGTGAAAGTGCCTGTAAGTCGTGTTAAAGATTATCGTATAAGAAAAATAGTATCTAAGGCAACATCAATAGAGTTTTTAGAACTTTTAGAGTGTAAGCCTGATGATATTGAAAATAACTGGAAAGTACGGTCTCAAATAAATGAAGAGAAACTTAAAAGTGGAGAGATTCGAGATACAATAGAGGTTGCACGAACATTATTTACACGAAATAAATTGAAAGAACTTTCCGCTAGTGAAAAACGTCTTTATGAAAAGGCTTATATTTTTATAGTACATGAGTTTAGCATCGCACTTAAAAAAGATAGAGAAGAAATTGAAGATATGGTTTCTTGTGCATTAGAAAAATCTGCTAAAAAATTCAAGGTTAAAAATACTGAAAAAAAAGTGTTTGTTCCAAAAAAGAATAAAAAAGAAGATTGATCCGTATAATATACTTAGGGCCTAGCGTATTTTGGTTTTTGTAAGCATCAAATTATTTATTAAAGAAGTATTATTATGTGGCGATTAGTTTATTTTGTTTTGGCTTTCTTGATTTGTTTTAATAGAGTAGGATTTAAGTTCAACTTAAGTCTTTTTATAATGTTTTTGCTAGGTTTTCTAGTTGTATTTGCATTAGAGTTTGCAAGTGTTAAAAAGCGATTGTCGAAAATGCTTATATTAGGTGTTTTTGCGGCAACTGCAACTGCGGTTATATTTATATTAACACTTGTAGTAATGAAATCGCTTCAAGTAGAATCTATTAATAATATAAACATGCTTATGCTTATTTTATTCTTAGAGGGATATATTGTGTTTAGCGTCTCTCTTTCTATTTGGAGATATATTTACAACTATATAAACTTGGGAAAACCTGATAGTATAAAAAATAATAAAATATTAGATACATCTGTTATCGTTGATGGAAGAGTTTATGATATTGCGGAGAAAAACTTTTTCGATGGAGTTTTAGTATTACCTGAGTTTGTAATTAAAGAAGTACAATTTTTAAGTGATTCTAAAGATCCGCAAAAACGTATTCGAGGACGTCGTGCTTTAGAGATATTAAATAAAATGAAATCTTCTAAAAATATTGTATTATCAGTTACAGATATTGATTTTCCTCATATTAAGGAAGTTGACCTCAAGTTAATAGAGCTTGCTAAAAAAATGAGCTCTAAGGTAATAACAAATGATTTTAACCTAATGAAAGTAGCCTCTATACATGGAGTTCAAATACTTAATATAAATGATTTAGCGAACTCTCTTCACGTAGTAGTAATTCCTGGAGAAACTATTAAAGTTGACCTCATAAGAGAGGGTAAAGAGAAACAAGCTTTGGCTTATCTTGAAGATGGAACTATGATAGTTGTTGAAAATGCGAAACATCTTATAGGTAAAAATGTCGAAGTTGAAATAGACACAGTCTTACCCAAAGAAGCTGGACGTGTAATATTTGCTTTCTTGGCGGGCTCAAGACAGAATAATAGAAAGAAGTAGAAATGTTCTATATTAAAGAGTGCTTACTATTTTGCTAAGTCTTTCTAAAATAACTTTTCTTTCAATTGGTTTAAGAACATAATCATTAACACCTAGTGATAAAAACTTTGATAAAACCTGTTTGTCTGAAATTGTAGAAACAATTATAACTTTTGAAGTTAGGTTTGCCTCTTTAATTTTTTCTAAAAACTCAAGTCCAGTCATTTGTGGCATTTCATAATCAAGGAATATAATATCAGGAATTATTCCCGTAGCCTTAAGTTTTGATAGAGCATTTTTACCATTTTCTGCTTCTAAAATAACTGTGAAGCTTTCAGAAGTTAGTATTTTCTTGATAGCGAGTCGAATAGTACTGGAATCGTCAATAACCATAACTGTAATATTTTTTCCAGTGTTTTCGTTTACACCTAAAAGAGAATCAGCCATATTACCCCCTAAAAATAACATCTATATATTCTATTTTATTAAGTTAAAATTGTCAATATATAAAAATAAAATTTAACTATAGAGTTTTATTTTTATATATATTGCTTGCAATATATAATTTAAGTGATATACTAGTGTGGTATGTTTTATAAATTTTAAGGAGTTACTTAGATGTTAAAAAAAGTATTTTTAATTTTCTCTATGTCTTTTATGCTGTTATCTTCACTTACTCTTTTGGCTCAAGAACCAACATCAACAGAAGGGTCAGAGAATGGCAAACCTAGAGAAGAGTTTAATAAAAAGTTCATTGAAATTTTAGCTGCCAAAGATGAAGCATCTTTAATTAAAGCTATTGAAACTGGTAATAATGAAGTAAAAGCTCTTGCTTTTACTGCTTTAACTCAAAATGGTACTCAGAGTGAATTAGCTATAGTTACGATTAATAGATATCTTACTTATGGTTTATCTTCTTTTAATAAAAATACATCTGATGTATATGTAAGAAATAAGGCAGCGGCTGCAGCTGCTACTATTAAAGCAGAGAGTAGCGTATACCCACTTTCAGAACTCATATATTTAGATAATTCTACTTCTAACATTATAGTTGCTATTTATGCTTTAGGGGAAATTGGAAGCAAGAAAGGAACTGCTGCTTTGATTAGTCAGCTTAGGCTTGCAAAAAATTCTGCTATAGTAAATGAGGCTACTATTGCTTTAGGTAAAATAGGAGATCCTGCATCATTAAATGACTTGATTAATCTTGCTCAAAATGATCGCTATTCTTTAAATATTAGAAATGCTGCAATTGATGCTATAGCTAATATTAAAGCTGATACAACATCAGCAAGCAGTGATGCTACAGCAACACAATAGATAGAATATTAATTTAATAAATAATATAATAATAGCTCGGACTTTTGTCCGAGCTTCTTTATTTTATTTCATTTTCTTTTCAATAAGATGTTCAAGTCTATTTAATACTTTTTCTCTTCTATTCCATATAAAATCAGTAGCACTATCAAGTAGTTTTTTCTCTTTTATAAAAGCGTCATAAAGTTTTTGATTTTTATGTAAGTTTTCTATTTCTTTTAATAGACATTCATTGTTAGCATTTTTTTCCCAAAAAAGCACACTTTTTGTATTAATTACATTAGGTTCTAATTTTTTATCCCCAGAGTATATTGGAATACATCCTGATGAGAAAGCGTCGAAAATTTTCTCGGTTATATATCCATCGCTTATAGTGTTTTCAGCACAAATATTAAATTTAAACTCTTTCAAGTATGCTTGTTTATCGTTATTGTATTTTCCTTTAAGTGAGGGGTCGTTTTTTATAAAATTCCCGGGGGCGTGAATATAATCTATTTTAGACATGGCGTCATACATAGGCTGTCTTATATTTGTTTGGTCATGTCCTGCTACAAGTGAGCCAAATTTTGTTTTTGGAAATTGAGTCTCGTTAATTCCTTTAACTCTTTTGGCTATATCATCTTTTGTTGTGTTTTTATGTAAAATGGAATGAAAATGATAAAGTAGCCACAAAGGAAATCTTATATAGTTTTCGTGCTTGCTTTCATCTAAGCGGTTAAAACCCATAGAAATGTCAACATCGTTTACTAAATTGTCGCTATATTGTTTCCACATTTTGTTTATAGATTCATTATCTACGCATTCTCCTGTGAAAAATATCTTTATTTTAGCTTTCGATTTTTTTACAAATTTTGGACTACCAAGCGGTCCGAAAAACTCTATATCAGGTGGTCGTAGACTTATTTTTAAGTTAGGTAAAAAGTTTTCTTTTATTCTTTGGAATAAAAAATTATTTTCAAAATCGAGGCTAGAGCGTTCCCAGTCATTTCTTACAAAAAAAGTTGGGCAATCTTTTACGTCTTTTTTATATTTT
>CAMRCO010000005.1 GCA_947040945.1 uncultured Spirochaetia bacterium | reverse complement strand
GTATAAAAGTAATTTGTATTTTTTATGGTTTCACTTAGAATAAATGTCAACTTATTAAAAATATTATGATCAGGTCTTTGTGCAAGAATAAGTGTTGATTTAAGTATTGTGTCAAGTATATGAATATCTTTTTTATATGTTTCTATTTTGTTCATTGTGTTTTCATATATAGTAACAAGTGCAGAGTCATTATTTTTGTTTGTCATAACTTCATTATATATATCAGTTAATTCAGATTTAAAACTTAAAATTGAATTATTCATATTTATATAAAGATTTTTAAGACTTTCTTTTTTGTCTAAATCATTTTTATTTTCACTATATTTTTTGTTTAGAGTTTCTAATGACTTACTATAAATATTTGGAATAGTTATGTCGTCAATTTTTCCATCTGGAATATTTTTGATATCGATAGCGTCTTGTTTTAATCTCATTATATTTATTTCAGGATACATTTTGTTTATACAATTAAAATATTCTAATTGCCTTTCAAGTGTATAGTCGGTGGGAGGGTAGGCGTTTATATTTGAGACATTTTTTATGCTATTAAAATAATATGTTTCAAGTGTATTTAATTTATCTGTTTTGTTTATATAAAACTCATAAGACAATGAGTGTTTAGAATGTCTATAATAAAGTGGATAGCTATTGTCAAATCCGACTAAAAGTATTTTATTAAAACCTAAATAATTTGCAAAATCTATCATGGTTGTTGCGGCTGTGTTTGTTATAAAAAGATTGCTTACTAAAACATTTGTATTTTTATTTATAGCTTTTATAAGGCTCGAATCTTCTTGGCTTGAAAATGTTATTATATTTGTATTTTTATTTATAATATTTTTTATTAAGTGATGCGTTGCTGTGTCCATTACAATATACGGAAAATACTTTCTTTCAAAAATAAAATCATAAGCATTATAAAGCCCTGCGTCAACTGTTATAACAAAGTGAGGTATTATATTATTTTTGAACAATACTGACAAAGCTGTATCAACTGCTATAATAATTAAGTCATTTTTTTTTATTTTAATTTCATTTATGCTATATTCTAATGTTGGGCCTGAGCATATTAAAATGCATGAGAGTGAATTAAAAACATTCTTAAACGTAGATATGTCTTTTGAGTTTATAAGCACACTTGTGTTTAATATTATATTTCTGGTCCATAGATTTTCAAAGTTCATATTAGTGAGAATATTAGCAAATGATACTTCAACTTCTTTACAAAAAGTAGAATAAAAATTATACCCTTCTTCTTTTTCTTCTTTGCTAAGAGATTTAAGCAAAATAAACTCAATACCTTTTATACTTTTTTTTGACAAAGTATTTATAATGTTATTAGGGCTTTCTTCTTTATAGATAAAATAAATATTCAGGTTTTCAAGTACACTAAGGTCAGTTTGATAATATGCATATTTAAATAAATGTATATCATCTATTACAACAATAATTTGAATATTTTTATTTGTAATAGGATTGTTAAAATATTTTGTAAAATTTTTAGCTAAATATGTTACTGTAAACCCAAGCCCAAAACCATAAAAAACTATTATATTTTTTTTTGTATTTTCAAGACTAGCTAATGCACTATCGCATTCTTTATCTATATTATATTTGCTATGCACAGCACGAGAGTTTTTTGTTACTATAAAGTTTCCATTATCACTTTTTTCTATACGATATTCTTTTGGTAATGGGGTATCATTAATAGAAAGTTGTTTATGTAATGCAGTCGATATTTTTAAGTTCATTATTAAATTAGTGTTGACCAAATAGAATATAGCATAAGTGAGATAGGGTAGAGTACCATAAGTACTATAGTGTTTTTAGCCGCATATTCTTTGTCAGCATTATAAATATTTGAAACAACACTAACTTGATTCATAGCACTCATTCCTGAAAATAATATAAATGATTGATTAAGGTCATTATTAAAATTAAAATATCTAAGTAATAAAATCATTGAGAGCGGTGCTATACTAAACTTTGATATTGTGAGGACTAGTGTGTCAAGTCCGAGTTTTAATCCTTTTCTTGTAGCGTCATATAAAACAGCCCCTAAATAAATCATCGCTAATGGGGTTGCCAAATTAGCAGTATATTTTATAGAACTATATAAAAAATCAGGTAGTTTTAAATTTGTAAATACAAAAAATATAGACACCATAAAACCAATAATAGTTGGAGTAAATAAGTCTTTTATAAATGTTTTTAGTTTTCCTTTTTTAGGTATATTTTGAGTAGTTTCTCCACTCATAATTCGAGCATCTTTTTTTATTCCTCCAACTCCAATAGTCCAAAAAACAAGGGTATTTGCTAGAAAGTATATAGAGCCATATTTCAAAGCATCACTTCCAAGCACAGCACTTGCTATTGGAAATCCCATTAAAACTACATTTGTAAAAGCGAATATAGCTGAAAAAACACCTACTCTATGTTTTGGAACTTTTATTAATGCAGCTATAAGTATAGATAATAGATATAAAAAAATCATATTTATAATAGCAATAAAAATTGTGGGTAGCACTTCTAAAAATAGTTCTTTTGTGTAGCCACCTGATACGCTTATAAATATGGTTGCGGGCATAGCAATAAAAACAGTTAGTGTAGAGAGAAGTTTTACCCCATCGTCTTTTATTATATTTTTATGTCGAAGAATATATCCTGTAGCTATAATAATAGAAAGAGTAAGAACTACGTAAACTGATTTTAATAACATATATTATCCTTAAAATTTTTGAAAGCAAAGGGAATATTCTTTATTAATACATTTTATATTAATTTAAGTAAAAATTGAAATAAAATTAGCGATATAGGATAAAGAAAAATTGTGCTCATTATGGCATAAGCTGCATATTCTTTATCAGCTCCATGAATGCCAGCAAGAACACCTATTTGCGTCATAGCAGCAATTCCTGAATATAATATAAATGACTCTTTAAGCTCATAGCTGTAATTTCCAAAACGTAGAAATAATATCATAATGAGAGGTGCTAAAATAAACCTGCCAACAGAGAGTAAAACTAAATCTATACCAAACTTAAACTTCAGGTCTTTCGCATCACAGACAATAGCTCCTAAATAAATCATAGCGAATGGAGTTCCAATATTTGAAAGATATTTGACTGAATTAAATAAAAATTCTGGTGTTTTTATTTCTGACAATATAAGTATTATTGTTACTAAAAATGTTATAATAGTTGGAGTTTTTAGTATAGTGATAATTGTTTTTAATTTTTCAGAAAAGCTATTTTTATTTTTTTGAGTATTTTTATTTTCTAGCATTATAGTAGCATCTCTTTTAATGAGATAAACAGAAAGCGTCCAAAATATAAGAGTGTTTGATAAAAAGAATACTGAGCTATATACAAGTGAGTCTATTCCAAGTACTGATGCTGCTACGGGAAGACCTATTAGTCCAATATTACCAAAACTAAATATGCTAGCAAATACTCCAAATCTATTTTTAGGTAATTTTATAATTTTTGCTAAAATATATGAAATTAAAAAAAGTAAAAGTGTTTGCGTTATAGGTAAAAAGACAGAGGGGGCAAACTTTATAAGTAATGCTTTATCAAAATTAGTTATAGTGCTTACAAATATATTAGCAGGTACTGACACAGATATTGCAAAAAAAGATAATAGATTAATATCATTTTTTTTTATAATATTTTTTGCTCTAAGGAAATATCCGAGCCCAAGTAAAAATGAAAGAGTAAGAACTACATTTATTGATTTTAATAACATTTGAATATCCTTAAATTATATGGGAGTGATTATTTTGTGTAATATGATATAACAGCATTTTGAACACTTTCTATAACATTACTTTCTAGTTCTTTAAGAAACCAAAAATTGTGAGACTTAAAAGCTTGACCCAAAAGCATATCAAGACCATTGCATGTTTGTATATTTAGTTTTGATGCCTCTAAAATAAGTTGTGTTTTTATTGGGTTATAAATTGTATCAATAACAACTCCATCACTATTTATGTTTTTTAGAAAATTAAAATTCTCAAAGTTTTCACTAATTCCATGCATGCCTAGTGGAGTCGCATTAATTAAAATATCTATATTTTTTATTTTATCTATATCTGAAAATAAACTCTGTTCACATTCAAAGTTTTTAGACATATTAATTAATAAATCTTTATCACGCCCAACAACTGTGAGCGAGCATTCATTTTTAATATTATTAGCTATAATGTTTGAAGCACCACCAGTTCCAAGTATGATGACATTTTTATTTTTAATATTAATATTATTTTTTTTAAGTAAATATGAAAAACCATAAGCGTCAGTTGATGTGCCTATAAGTAAGCCGTTTTCTATTTTTACTGTGTTAATGCTTTTATGATTTCCTACAAACTCATCAATATATGGGATTATAGATTTTTTATGTGGCATAGTTATATTAAATCCATGTATACCTAAAGTTTTTGCCGACTTAATAAAGCTTTCTAGTTCATTTGTTTTTATGTTGAAAGCGAGGTAAACCATATTTTCTTTTTCTAACTCATATATTTTATTATGAATGATAGGCGATATGCTGTGTTCTATTGGAGAACCTATGAGTCCAATAATTTTTGTTTTTGAGTTTATCATTTTACTTTGCCTTCTAATTCTTTAAATAAAATATTAGTAGTCTCTTCAACACTTAACCACTCATCAAATGATTTTGTAATATTTGCTAAACTTTTATATAGTTCATATCGCTCTTCATGTAATTTAAATAATTTATCTTTACCATTTTTAAGTAATGGTCTTGAATTAATATTGATATTTTCTGTTATGTTTTTTGGGCTTCTATCTATAAAAATAATAATCCCATTTTCTTTTAATATGGCTCTATTTTTTTCAGATAAAACAATACCGCCACCAGTTGCAATAATAGCATTTTCTTTTTTTGATATTTTTTCTAAAGCAATAGTTTCAAGTGCTCTAAAATGAGCCTCTCCAAATTTACTGAAAATATTGTTTATAGTCATGTTTTCACTTTCTTCTACTAGAGAGTCAGTATCATAAAAAGAATATCCAAGTTTTTTAGCTAAGCATTTTGATATGGTGGACTTACCGCATCCGCTAAGCCCTATGACGTATATTATATTTTTAATCATTTATTTTATTCTTTACTAAAGTGAGCCCCTCGTCATACCTGCCTAAAATATTTATATTGTAAATATTTGACTTGAAATTATTAAAACATTCAATAACATTTTTGTCATCCCAGTTGGCAGTCATGTCTATATAAAAATAATATTGCCAAGCATTGTCTCTATTTGGTCTACTTACAATTGAGGTTAGATTAATTTCACTATTATAAATTGGTAGCAGAGCTTTTATTAATGCTGACTTTTCATGTGGCAGGCTACACCTTATACTCAATTTGTTTCCAACACTTTTCGCTATATTTTTACTTTGCACTATTATAAAACGTGTTTGGTTTCCTTTCATATTTGTTATGCCAGTGTCAAGTATGTCAAGATTATAAATTACCGAATTATTTTTACTACAAATTGCACTAATTGAACCGTCCCCTCTCTCTGAAATATATTTTGCGGCAAGGGCAGTATTGGTTGTTATTTTTTCGTCAAAGTTTTTTTCTTTAATATATTTAGAGCATTGCTTAAGTGCCTCTTCATGCGACATGACTTCTTTAATATTTTTTAAGCTTGCTCCTTTTATTCCAAGTAAAGCATGATCGATACTTAAATAAGCCTCGCCAACAATTTTAGCATCATAATCTACAAGTATATCTAAAACATTATTTATAGTCCCTGTAAAAGAGTTCTCGATAGGTAGCACGCCGTAGGTGCTTTCATTTTCATATATGCTTAAAAGTACGTCTTCAAAATGTTTTTTAGGAGTGAGGCAACTTGAGTCTCCAAACACATTGCATGAAACTTCATGTCCATATCCACCTATCACTCCTTGAAACGCTACTTTAATATTTTCTTCATCAATTTTAATATTTTTACGACTTACAATATGCTTTTGTTGTAGGTCTCTTGAAGTTTTGAATATTGAATAAAATATTTCCTCTATACCATTTGTAAATTTTTTATTATTAAGTTTTTCACATCTGTTTTTTATTACAGCTTCTTCTCTTTTAGCGTCAAATATTTTTTTATTATATTTTTCTTTTAAGGCACCAACTTCTTCACTTATACCCATTCTCTTTTCAAGTAGACTTAATATTAAACTGTCAGTTTCGTCTATTTTAATACGTAATTTTTCTATTTCTTCTACATACATATCATTATTGCCTAAACTCATGCATTTCTCCTTCTGCATTGCATTTCCAAATTAATATCAAGTAATGTTATCGCAAGCATGCTCTCTAATATTGGTAAAGCACGAATAATAACTGAAGGGTCATGTCGTCCTTTAATTGATAGGGCTTCATCTTTTTTTGTTTTCATGTTTAATGTAATTTGTTCCTTTGCAATTGAAGGAGTAGGTTTTAGTACAACACTTAAAACTATTGGCATACCATTACTTATCCCGCCATTAATTCCACCATTATTATTTGTTTTAGTTGCAACTTTATTTTCTTTAAGAGTAAATAAGTCATTGCATTCACTACCATATTTGTTAGCGAAATTAAAACCAAGCCCAAACTCAACTCCTTTAACAGCAGGAACAGCAAACATTGCACTCGCAACTCGGCTTTCGATTGAAGAGAAAAATGGGTCGCCTAATCCTGCGTCAACATTAAAAGCAACAAGTGTAATAATTCCTCCAACAGAATCATGGTTTTTTTTTGTGTCTTCAATTTTTGCGATCATTTTGCTTTCTGCATCAGAGCTGAAAACGCTAATAGTTTTATCATAATTTTTAATAAACTCTTCATAAGTTGGCATAGAGTTATTTGGGTAAATGTCTAATATGTCATATATTTGTTTAATATGACCTGCCACCTGAATGCTAAACATTTCTTTAAGTGCAGTTTTAGCTAAAGCACCAGCAAACACAATAGGGGCAGTAAGCCGAGCTGAAAAATGTCCACCCCCTCTTATATCATTAAAATTATTATATCTTACAGATGCGGTGTAGTCGGCATGACTTGGGCGAGGATTTTCTTTTAAGTTTTCGTAATCGCCACTTATTTTATTTGTGTTTTCTATAATGGATGCTATGGGCATTCCTGTTGTAATATCGTTCAGTATTCCTGATAATATTTTTACATCATCAGGCTCAAGTCGCCCTGTTGTAATGTTAGCATTTTTAGACTTTCTTCTGTTCATTTCACTTTCTATAAATGAATTGTCTACTTTAATTCCATGAGGAAAACCGTCTATGACAATGCCAACAGACTCTCCATGTGACTCACCAAAAAGGCTTGTCTTAATTATATTGCCGTTATAAATACTTCCCATAAATTATTTTATCCTTCCACCAAGAGATGTAAATTGATTAAAAAAGTTACTTGATGATTTTGATACTGCATCACAATCTTCTAACTCTATATTATTTTTTGCGATAATGCTTGATATAGAAACAGCCATAGCAAGTCTATGATCTTTGTATGATGAAGTTTTACCGCCATCTATAAACCCTTGTCCTTCTATTTCAATTTTATCATCTGTTGTTTTAATTTTAGCTCCAAGACTTTTAAGTGAGTTTGCTAAATCAGTTATTCTGTCGCTTTCTTTAAATCGTAATCTTTGTGCATTATAAAGTGTAGTTTTACCTTTGGCATATATTCCAAGCACCGCAAGCACTGGGCTTAAGTCAGGGATATTTTTTACATCAATGTCGATTCCATTAAGCCTGCCATTATGCTTAACTTTAAGTGTGGAGTCATGTCTAAAATGAGCATGTCCTCCCATTCTGTTTATAATATTAACAATTTCTTTGTCGCCTTGGAACGAGTTTTTGTTTAGCCCATGAGTGGTGATGTCGCCTCCAATCGCAGCAGCCACTATAAAAAAAGCGGCATGAGACCAGTCGCCTTCAAGCATTATGTTGCTCGCCTTAAAAGTGTTTGGACATTTTATATAAATAGTTTTTTCGTTTTCCCAAACAATATCAACATTAAATTTTTTAAGTGTATTAATAGTCATGTCAATATATGGCTTCGATTCTAAATTATTTTCTATAAATATTCTTGAGTCATTATCAAGAAGTGATAGGGCGATAATCATTCCACTAATAAATTGACTGCTAATATTTCCTTCTATGTGATAGTCGCCACTTTTTATTTTGCCACTTGTTTTTATATAATTATCTTTTTGTATTAATTCAATATTGTTGTCACTCCATATTTTGTGATAAGTCTCCATTGGACGCTTTGGAAGACGCCCTTCACAAATTATAGTAGCGTCAATATTTAATGCACTAAGCACAGGTAAAATTAATCTTAAAGTAGTTCCTGACTCACCTGCGTTTATGGTAATATTTTGTTTATAGTTTTTACTTGGTGTGATGACGAGGCTTTCATTTGAAATATTTGTTTCGCATAAAGATAAACTTTCTAAAATATTTTTAGTGATGTTTATGTCGTCGCCCACATTGTTATACCATGGGCTTAGAGTTGTTATGCTTCCTGATAAAGCAGATATTATAAGACTTCGGTGAGCATCACTTTTACTAATTTGAGCATTGATGTCCCCATTAAGTTTTGAGGGCATTATTATTATACTATTCATTTTTTATTAAAGTATTGAGTTTATAAATTCGTTTTTGTCAAATATTTTAATGTCTTCTATTTTTTCGCCATAGCAATTATATAAAATAGGAATTGAAAGCTCATGTGACACAGCAATAGCGACTCCTCCCTTGCAAGAGCCGTCAAGTTTTGTAAGTACAATACCTTGAACATTTAAACTGTCTAAAAAAACTTTAGCTTGACTAAGTCCATTATGTCCAACATTAGCATCTAAAATAAGTATTGGTACAAAATTAAAATCACTAAATCTTTCTATTGCTATTTTTTTCATTTTTTCAAGCTGACGAACAAGATTTTCTTGATTATGAAAACGTCCTGCAGTATCAACAATAACAACATCTATATTATTGTTAGTTGCTTTTTCTAAAGCTGAAAAAAGTACACTAGAAGGGTCGCCCGCTTGCTGTCCTTTCACAATTGGAACCGATATTTTGCTTGCCCAAGTTTCAAGTTGCTCAGTTGCGGCTGCTCTAAATGTGTCCCCTGCGGCTAGTATTACAGTTTTATCTTTTTTAATTAGGTTGGCAAGCTTTGCTATTGTTGTTGTTTTTCCAACTCCATTTACACCAACAACAAACAAAATAGTTTTGATTTCTATGTTGAAGAAAGTGTTATCACTAAAAGAAGAAAGTAGAATATTTTTTAATATTTCTTTTGCCTCTTCAGTTGTACTTATTTTTTCTGTGTCAATTTTTTCTCTTAATTTACTGATTATTTCTTTTGTAGCATTAACACTTGCATCGCTCGATATTAAAGTGTTTTCAAGGCTAGCAAAAAACTCTTCATTTATTTCTCCCTTGCTAAAAATGGAGGAAAGTGAAAATCCTTTCTTTTTTGATGTGAAACTTACAGGTTTATTTTTTTTACTTTTTTTTATAATGATAAAAATAGCTACAACTAAAATAAGTGTAGCCAATGCTATTATTAAATATATAGTGTTAGACATGTTTTCCCCTGAATAAAATTTTTTTAGTTTAAATATAATTATATATCTAAAAAGAGTAACTTGCAATAATTATTATGAATAGTAGAAGATTTAGAGTTTTTTATTGTGCAATATAATTTGCGGATATAAGTAAACTATATTACAATTGTGGTATAGTTATTTTATGGAGGTATTTTATGATGAATAAGCGTTATTTGTTTTTATTAATTTTTGTTTTTATTTTGTCAATCTCATGTTCTGAAAAAACTGTGGATAAAGAATCATTTAATCTTACGTTTATAGTAACGACAGATATTCACGGGGCTATTTTTCCTTATGACTTTATGACAGGGCTTGAGACTGACCACTCAATGGCTCATCTTTCTACAGTATTAAAAGACTTAAGATCTGATGAACAAAATGAAGTAATATATCTTGACGCAGGTGATTACTATCAAGGACAACCTGTTATATATTATAATAATTTTCTAAAAGATGGTAAAAACTTAGGTGCATCAGTATTAAATTATTTAGAAATTGATGCTGGGGTAGTTGGAAATCATGATATAGAAGTTGGGCAAGATGTTTATGACAAGCTTGTAAAAGAAATGGAGTTTCCATATCTTGCTGCTAATGCTTTAAGAAAAGACGATACAAATAAAACATATTTTGAGCCATACACAATTATTAATCGTAATGGATTTAAGATTGCTGTAATAGGAATGATAACACCAGGTGTTCCGGGGTGGCTTCCTGAAGTGCTTTGGAAAGATATGTATTTTGAGGACATTGTCGAAAGTTCAGAAAAATGGATAAAAATTGTACAAGAAAAAGAAGCACCTGACTTTATTGTTGGTGTTTTTCATTCAGGTTTAGGTGATGACAATTTTGAGCCTATGTCAGAAAATGTAGCTTTATATACTGCATTAAATGTAGATGGATATGACATTATATTTGAAGGGCATGATCATCAAACTTCGCTTACTAATGTAGTCTCTCCATCAGGAAAAGATGTTTTAGTTATGGGCTCACTTGATGCTATGCGTAGTGTTTCTAAAGCTATAGTGTCTGTAAAAAAAGAAAATGATGAATGGGTTATAGGTAAAACTGAAGGGATCATTGTTGATATTCAAGGCAGTGGTATTGTGCCCGATGAGGAGTTTCTTAAAAAATTCGATGCTGACTTTAAGGAAGCTAAAGCATATTTAAGTGATTCAGTTGGAGCTCTTTCAGAAACTATTACTTCACATGATGCTATATTTGGTCCTTCAAAGTTTGTTGACCTCATTCATGAACTTCAGTTTAAGATAGTTGAAGATGATCTTGGTGTTAAGGCTGATATTTCTTTCACAGCGCCACTTTCTGTGGATGCAGTACTTAATGAAGGGGATGTTTCTTATGGAAATTTATTTTCTTTATATAGATATGAAAATTGGCTTTATGTGATGGAACTTACAGGTGCTGAAATTAAAGATTATTTAGAATATAATTATGACAGTTGGGTTGCTACAATGACAAGTCCTGATTCATATATGCTAGCTTATGTTTATAATGATGATGGCAGTCTTCTGTTTAATGAGCGTTATAATACTTATGACACTAAAACTCGTTTTTATAATTTTGATACAGCAGTAGGTATTGATTATACTGTAGACCTAACTAAAGGCTTAGGCAATCGTATTAATATCACTGGTTTTTCAGATGGTAGAGCATTTGATGAGAATACAAAATATAAAGTTGCTATAAACTCATATCGTGGAAACGGTGGTGGAGGGCATCTTATTGATGGAGCTGGCATTCCTAAAGATGAGCTTCAAGCTAGAATAATTTCTGCAACTGATAAGGATTTAAGATATTATTTAGGGGAGTCTATAAGAGAACAAAAAGTAGTAACTCCACCTCTTTATAATAATTGGAAATTTATTCCTGAAAACTTTGCTTCAAAAGCTAAAGAAAGAGAATATGAAATGTGGTTTCCAAAAAAATAATATTTATAAATTATAGAATATAATAGAGAAGTAATAAATACCTTTACACTTACAATGTAGGGGTATTTATTTAATCTTCAAACTCTATTTTGTCAGGAGTCGCAAGGCTAACTTTAACTAAACTTTCAGGTACGAGTCCATACTTTTTAATTACATTTCGTCCATTTTGAAACGTTTTCTCTATTACTATTCCAATTCCAACACATTCAGCACCTGATTCTTCAATAATGGTGAGCATTCCAACAATAGAGTTACCCATAGCAAGAAAGTCATCAATTATTAATATTCTTTCACCTTTTTGTAAATATTCAGCTGACACAAAAATATTGTAGTCAGTCTTTTTTGTAAATGAATGAACTTGAGTTTGATAGCCTTTAATCATAGTTGAAGGTAGAGACTTTTTAGCAAAAACTAATGGTATATTTAATGCAAGGGCAACACCTAGTGCAGGTGCTATTCCTGATGCTTCCACTGTGAGTATTTTTGTGGGTTTTGTGTGTTTTAATCTTGCTGCTAAGTCATTACCTATCGACATCATAAGTTCAGGATCAATTTGATGGTTTAGAAAGTTATCAACTTTTAGTATGCCTTCTTTAGGGACTTTCGCTTCTTTCAATATCTTGCTTTTTAAATCCATCATACAGAGCTCCTAATATTTTAAATTATTGCAAATTAGCATACTAAAGTAGAATATAATTTTTGTCAATCGTTTTTCTTATTATATGCAGTTATATATTACTTTTTAACTATGTCTAGTAAGTATGTAAAATCAAAATTTATACCTTGGTCAAATCTTGCACCAACATCCCCATCTTCTGTAAGAAACATGCCATTTACAAATTGTATGGCAATTTCGATTCCGTTGTCAAATACAAAGTCTCTATATAAATTAAGTCCAAAATAAAAAGGAACTCTAAAAAAAGGATCAGCTTCTGTTGAAATATATCTGTGTTCATTATTTAAATAATATCCTGAAACAAATACAGATGGTTCAATGTCAAACCAGCCATACACTGATATTTTTACACGTGTATAAAGTCCATGTCCAAATTGGTTTAGCTCATCAGTATCTCTTGTTGGAGCATCAAATGATGCTAGGTAAAGTATTGAGAGCATATCGCTGTGAATACCAATTCCCCCACTATAATTTTCTGTAACAGCAGTTGCTCCAGGTACTATTTGATATTCATGTCCGCCATTATGCCAATAGCGTACTCCAATATATGGAGTGAAAATTTTAATGAAGTCGAGTGCGTATATAAATCCAACGTCAAAACGTTCTCTATGTTCTTCAAGATGCTCTAATTGCCAATTCATATAAAGCTCACCACTACCACCTACAAACCACTTAAGTGATCCACCATATTCATAATAGCCATGTGTAAACTTTCCATAATTAAACTGCTCAGTGCCATTTGGTATACGATTATTTTCTTCAGTTGCTCTAACATAAGGGGTTAGGTTTATTAAAGGGTCAAATAGGGGAGCTGGAAAGTTGTGATCACTATCCATAGTTCCAATTGTAAAAGAAACATATTGATTGCTTATTTGAGTTGTAATAATTGGAAAAACTCTGATACCATCTGGTAATTCAAGAGTAAATGGCACAAGAACAGCCGCTCCAATTCTAAATGATATTAAGTCATTAAAATAAAAACCAAATGTGGCTTCTGTGAAGTTTTCAAAATATGTCATGGAAACCATAGTATGCTCCCAGCTTGATCCTTCAGCATTATAAGCAAGAGATCTGTTAAATAATTTAAAATCTACATCAATTGCATAAAGATTAACCGTCAATAACATAAAAAACCAAATAAAATATTTCTTCATTGTAACTACTCCAAATAAATATTATGTTTACATATAACACAGTAAATTAAAAATAGCAATCAAAAAAATAAATACAAATTTTATAATCCTTAAGATTAAGAACTATTAATTGATGTTCAAGTATTGTAGAAAGATAAAGCTTATGATATAATCAAAAAAAAATTACTTTGAGGTTAATATGAAGTTTAAATGCTTAAAAAAAGATATTATTAAATCGATTGGAATTACTGAAAATGTTGTTGAAGGAAAGGTAATATACAATATTGAAAGCAATGTGCTTTTTCACTTAAAAGATAAAATTCTAACACTTACAGCGACAGATGGTTCTGTTTGGGCTAGAAGTAGAATGATGCTTGACGAATCAGAAGGCGAGGGTACTATTGCTGTTTATGCAAAAAAAATAGGCTCAATACTTAAAGAAATGCCTGAAGGCGTTATTACTATATATATTGAACAAAATGAAAGAATAAATATAGAGTCAGAGAATGGTAAAATTAAACACTTGATAATTGGAATGAAGGCTGACGACTTTCCTGATTATCCTGAGGACAATGAAAATATTAATTATATAACTCTTCCAACAAAAGAATTTGTTACTATGATTAATAAAACAATATCTTCAATAGCTAAAGAACCACTTAAGCCATCTTTAAGAGGAATATGTTTTGAAAAAACTGATTCAAAGTTTATAGCAGTGGCAACAGATGGTAGACGTCTCGCTCTAATTGAAAGAGAATTTGATAATGTATCAGAAGGCTCATACCTTATAATAATAGAAACAAAAGTTTTAAGTGAAATACTTGTTACAGCAAGCTATGAAGATGCTGAGAATATTAAAATGGGTGTTACAGGACAGCAAGTTTATTTTCACATAGGGCAGTATGATTTTGTATCAACTCTAATAGAAGGAAAATATCCTAATTTCAGACAAGTTATACCAAAAGATTTTGTATATAGTTTTCGTGTAAACAAAAATGATTTAATGTCTGCTATAAGACGTGTTGTTCCTATGATAAATGACCTGCGTTCAAAAAAAATTATAATTAATCTTTCTGAAGATTCTTTGAAAGTTAAAGGTATTAATAATGAGATGGGTGAATCAGCGGAAGAAATTGAGGCTAAGTATAGTGGTGAAGAATATAGCGTTGCTTACAATTATGTTTATTTACAAGATGCATTAAAAAATATTGACTCTGAAATTGTAACATTCATGGTAAACTCAGGAAGCAGTCCTACTATGATTAAAGAAATTGAAAGAGAAGATTATTACTATATTTTGATGCCTATAAATATTAGCGAAGAATAAAATAAATGCTTCTAAAAACTTTAAGTCTACATTCGTTTAGAAATTATAATGATTTGAGCTTAAACTTTTCTGATAGAATCAATATATTATATGGCGAGAATGGAATTGGAAAAACAAATATACTAGAAGCTATTTTTATGCTTGGCAATGGAGTTTCTTTTAAGACTAGACGTGATAAAGAAATATTAAATTATGAATCGAGTAGCTATTCTCTTAGAGGAGTTTTTTCAAGCGAGAATAAAGCGTATAATAGCACAGTTGACATAATTTATCAAAATAATACTAAGCATATTTTAATTGATAAAAAGCATGTCAAATATAGAAAAGAAATTATAGGTAAAGTTTTATATATATTATTTTTGCCAAGCGATACGAATATTGTTTTGGGCGAGCCTAAAGTTAGGCGTGATTATTTTAATATGCTTATTTCTACATTGTCAGAAAATTATCTTACAACATTAATAAAATATACAAAGCTTCTAAAAATGCGTAATATTTTAATTGTGAAAAACTCGTATGATGCAAATATATATAATGAGGACATCGCAAAATATGGTATAATTTTATCAAATGAGTGTGAAAAATATGCTAATCTTGTAAAAGATAAAATGAACAGTGTTTTTGATGAGATTTTTGGAACAACTTGTCCTTATGACATAAAATATGTTAGTTCAATTTCTGACATAAAAGATGAAGAGAGTTATGTAAAAAAGCTTGAATCTACATTTCAAACTCAAATTAAGATGAAGACAACATTTTTTGGACCACATAGGTCGGATTATGTTTTTTCATATAAACAAAATAATTCAAAAAAGTTTTCCTCTCAAGGTGAGAATAGAATGTTTACGTTAATACTTAAACTAGCGAGTGAATATGTTATATCTGAAATAAAAAAAACCAGCCCAATACTTTTAATAGATGATGCTATGCTTGAGCTTGATAATTTAAAAAGAGAAAAAATATTAGACTATATAAAAACCAAAGGGCAGGTATTTATAACTGTTACAGAAAAAGAAAAATTACGCAATTTTGATGATGGGCTTAGCTTCGATATATTTTCTATGTTAAAAAAAGAAGAGACGCATAATTAAATACGTCCCTTAAAAATATTAAAAATAATATTATTAAAAAATCATATCAAGATATTTAACTAAAAATATTGATAGTACTATTAAAGGTAAAATATAGCTTGCATAAAACTTTAATGAATTTGAAAACATTCTTCCTTCACCAGTATTAACTTCATTAATAAAATTATCCCAGCCCCAACCAAATTTTCTAGTACAGAAGAATAATGTAACAAGTGATCCTAAAGGAAGTATATTATTGCTTACTATAAAGTCGAGTAGGTCTAGCACTACAGTTCCTTCTCCAAGTGGAGCGAATCCTGAAAGCACATTGAATCCTAAAGCTGTTGGAAGACTTAAAATGAATAATGATATTCCAAGTATGATAGATGTCTTTTTTCTGTTCCAATGAAACTTGTCCATAAGAAATGAATAAACATTTTCCATAACGCCAATTACAGTTGTTAATGCTGCCATTGAAAGAAATATGAAAAATAATGATCCCCAAAGTGTTCCTAAAGGCATGCTGTTAAAGATATTAGGTAAAGTTACAAAAGCAAGCCCTGCACCTTCACCCGGATTAATTCCGAATGCAAAACATGCAGGAAATATTACAAGACCTGCCATTAAAGCAACAAGTGTGTCGAGTGCAACAACTATCATAGCTTCGCCTGTAAGCCGTCTTTTTTTATCAATATAGCTTCCAAATATAGCCATACCACCTTGCCCAACACTTAGTGAGAAGAATGCTTGCCCAACTGCAGCAAAACTAATTGCGGCAAATCCTTTAATTCCACCTTCAAACATTTTTCCAAAGTCAGGTACGAGGTAAAATTTAACTCCTTCCATAGCTCCAGGTAATGTTAGAGAGCGTATTATAAGTATAAATAGCAAACCAAATAATGAAAGCATCATAATTTTGCTCACTCTTTCAACACCTTTTTGAAGCCCAATAGCACAAGTTACAATTCCTATAAGAAGTGCTAGAAACATCCAAAAAATAAGCGTAGTAGGGCTTCCTAAAACACCACCAAAAAAAGCGCCAATTTCATCAGCACTAAGGGTGTTAAGTTTTCCGCTTCCCATAAAAAATACATAAGATAAACACCAGCCTGTAATAGTGGTGTAGAATGCTAAGAGTAATACGTTTCCAAGTATTTGAACATAACCTATTCTATGCCAAGATTGACCTTTTTTTTGTAGGGCATGAAAAGAATTTGCGATGTCATGGCGACCAGCACGACCAACAGCAAATTCCATAATCATAGGTATAAGCCCAAGAATAACTATTGCTATAAGGTATAGAAAAACAAAAGCTCCACCACCATATTGTCCTGTAATGTATGGAAAACGCCAAACATTACCCATTCCAACAGCACAGCCTGCCGAAACTAATAAAAAACCTAATCTACTCCCTAGTTGTTCTCTATTTTTCATAAATTTATCTCCTAAAAATTAAAATATAATTGTATATTACTACTTATAAAGTATCAATATATTGAGCAAATTTATTTTAATTTGGCTTAAACTCATAAATATTTTTGAACAGCTAGGTTAGTAGACTATTACAGAAATAAACAATACTATTTTAGTGTAGTAACAAAAATATTTTAATTTATATTATGAATTTTATTTAGTTTTTCTTTAACTACTTCAATAAAATTGTCTTTGTCTTTTATTTCACTGTACTCTAAAACACGCATTTTTTCTATAATTTTAGAAATTATTTTATGATAGCAATCATCGCATATACTTATGCTTGATACACTACCATCACGATATGAAGACATTGTCCTATATTCAAATTCGGAAATTTCTTTGTTGCAACCATCACACTTTAACATAAATTACTCCCCATAAAATAAAAAATGATATCCCCATAATTTATTTTTATATATTATATACTGGGATATTATACTAATTTATGCTTATTTAAACCTTTTTTAAGTGGTTTACATAGTTTCATAGTATTTTTTTGTTTTTTCTATTAAATAATTGTATATTGTGGTAATATCAGCTTTTGTGAGGTTAGTATTGGAAAAAATGTCAGGTCTATACTTAAAAGTTCTTATAATGCTACGTTCTCTTCTATATTTATCTATGTTTTTGTGATGACCTGAAAGCAAAATAGGAGGCACTTCTAAGCCTTTAATCTCACTAGGTCTTGTATATTGCTCATATTCAAGTAACCCATTCGCATTCTCTTCAAATGTATCATTTATAACCGACTCATTATTACCTAAAACATCTTTATATCTTGATATGGCATCTATTAAAACTAAAGCAGGTATTTCGCCACCACTTAAAACATAATCGCCTATGCTTATAGACTCATCAACATAAAGCTCTTCCACTCTAGAATCAATTCCCTCATAATGCCCAAGTAATAAAGTAATATGTTCTTTTTGTGAAAGCTCTTTTATTTTATTTTGGCTAAGTTTATTGCCTGTTGGAGTGAATAGTACTGTGTGTCCTTTTTTATTTTCATCAAAATATTTTTGAAATATAGATGCTGTCATAATAAGGCCAGGCCCACCACCATAAGGATAATCATCACATTTTCTATAAGTACCGTCTCCAAACTCTCGCAGGTTTATAATTTCTAAGTTTACTTTTTTATTTTTTAAAGCACCGTCTATGACACCCATAGATATTGGGCTATCGAAAAAAGTTGGAAATAGTGTGAGTAGGGTTATTGTCATGGAAGAATATTTTTATCAATTAGTATAATTGTTTTATTTTCACGACTAATATCTCCAAAATATGCATGAACAAATGGAATAGAAGCTATAGAGTTGTCTGTGAGCTTAACTTCAAGTATAGCACTTGCAGGTGCTATATAGCAATCTTGAACCTCGCCTATAACAGATTCTTTATCATCTATTATTTTGAATCCTACAAGCTCTGACTCATAAAATGTATCGTCATCAAGTTCAGGTAAGTCGTCTGTGTCTATAAAAATAGACTCGCCTCTAAGCTTAGTTGCTGTGTCTATATCTGAAACTTTGTCAAGGGTTAAAACGACAATACGGGGTTTAGTTTTTACTTCCAAAATCTTATATTGAATATGAGATTCTGATATAAAAACAGACATACCAGAGCTAAGCTTTGGCAAAGAGTTTAGACGTAGAGGATTATGAAAATAAATCTCAATCTCACCCTTAAGACCATGTATGCCTGTTATATTTCCGTAAAAAACAATCAATTATCAATAATCTCTAGCATAACTCTTCTGCCACTTTTCATAGAAGTAGCGAATAGGATAGTACGAAGTGCATGTGCAATGCGACCTCTTTTACCTATAACTTTACCTATATCAGCTTGATTAACTTTAAGCTCTAATATAGTGCTTTTTTCACCTTCCACAACATTGACACGTACGTCATCAGGTTCATCGACTAGCTTTTTGGCTAAATATTCGATAAGTTCTTTTTCTTCCATTGTGTTATGCTCCTTCTATTATAGATTTTAAGTGTTATCAGTTTCTGCAGTTGCTTCTACTTCTGCAGCCACAGGTGCAGCTACTGGTTTAGCTTCACGATGCTTGCGTCTTTTTTCCATATTTTTGACAGGTTTTTTAGTTTTTCTGTCACAAGGTGCTCCCTTATCTCTTTCAAGTATACCTTCTTTAATAAGTATACCCTTAACAGTATCACTAGGTTGTGCTCCATTACCAAGCCATTTCTTAATTCCCTCTACATTAATTTTATAGAGTTCAGTCTTAGATTTAGGATTGAACCATCCAAGCTCCTCTATGAATCGACCATCACGTGGGGAACGTGAGTCTGTTGCTACTATACGGTAATGAGGCGCGTCTTTACGGCCAATACGTTTTAATCTTAGTTTTACCACCTAGATATCCTCCAATTTTTTATTACATCAATTTATTTAAATCATCCATAGACATTCCCATATTCTCTAATGATTTAGCAAGCTTATTCATTTTCTTGGTACTTCCCATCATGTTTTTCATCATGCTGAATTGTTTTACAAGTTGATTAATCTCATAAACACTTGTACCACTTCCATTGGCTATTCTAACTTTCCTCGAATTATTTAAAGGAAACAAAGCTAGCCTTTCTTTCTTTGTCATCGACTCTATTATAAACTTATATCTAGCAAATTTCAACTCCTCTGAACCTAGACGTGAGGTGTCAATATTGGAAGCACCGGGCATCATTCCAATCATTTTTGTGATACCACCCATTTTACTTGTGGCATCTATTTGCTTTAAGAAATCATTATAATCAAAATTATTTTCTATAACACGCTGAAGCATTTCCTCAGCTTCTTTCTCGCTTATAGCACTTTTAGCTTTTTCGACAAGTTTTACAATATCGCCCATTCCAAGTATTTGACCTGCAACACGTTTAGCATCAAACTCATCTATGTCATCAATATGCTCTCCTGTACCAATAAACCGTACTTCAGAACCTGTCGCATATTTAAGTGATAAGGCAGCTCCACCTTTAGCACCTGAATCAAACTTAGTTAATATTACACCATCTATACCAATAGAATCATTAAACGACTTAGAAACATTATAAACACTTTGTCCAACAGTTGAGTCAACAACCAATATTTTTTCAGTTACATTAACAGTGTTAAGTAAACGTCTAAGTTCAAGCATTAACTCATCATCTATTTCAAGACGCCCAGCAGTGTCAACTATCATCATGTCAATATGTTCTTTTTTAGCCTGAACAATTGCTTTTTTAAGTATTTTGTAAGCTTTCTTTTCTTTAGTATCGGTATAACAAAATACACCAACTTGCTTGGCTAAAGTTTCAAGTTGTTCCATAGCCGCAGGTCTATAAATATCAAGCCCAACAAGCATAACACGTCTTTTATCTTTGTAAAACTTAGCAAGCTTTGCCGCTGTTGTAGTTTTACCCGACCCTTGAAGTCCAAATAAAAGTGTTACAGTTTGTTTTTCAGGTGCTAGAAGTTTAAGTCCTCCTTCTCTTTCACCTATCATTTCAACAAGAGTATCATGAACACTTGCTATAAATTGACTGTCGGCAGAAACCCCTTCAATAAGTTCTTTGCCTATAGCCTTTGACTTAGCATCTTCAATAAATTTATCAGCCGCATCAATTGAAACGTCAGCAGAAAGAAGTGCCTCTTTAATAACAAGAAGCGTCTCGGTTATCTCTTTGTCAGTGATAACTTTTTTGCCACGTATTTTAGATAACGCAGATGTAACTGATTTGGTTATATTGTCAAACATGAAAAACCTATTCTATTAAAATAATAAAGTACAAAACACATTCTATAGTTTATTAGATATACAAATAAAGTCAAGCAATAAAATGAAAAATTCAAAAAATACTACTTGCATTGGTATGATAAGTATATTTCAAGTATGCTTTAAGCAGTATTTCACATAAAAATGAAAAATACAGTAAAATAAGAACATTATATAGTTGCATTAATAATTACTTAATGATATATTATACTAATAAGAAAATAAACTAAAAGAGAGGATATTATGTTAAAAATTGATTCGAATTATAAATTGTATATAGACGGTAAATGGGTTAATTCCTCAGAAGGAAAAACCTATGACACTTTTTCTCCTGTTAATGGTGAAAAGTTGGCTACATGTGAAGAGGCTAGTAAAAGCGATATAGATAAAGCTGTTCTCGCAGCAAAAAAAGCATTTACTACATGGAAGCATGTCGGTGTATATGAAAGAGCTGCTATTCTTAATAAAATCGCAGACATTATGGAAGCGAATAAAGAACATCTTGCAATGGTAGAGACTTATGACAACGGAAAACCAATTCGTGAGACTATGAATGTAGATGTTCCACTTGCTATTGAGCATTTTAGGTATTTTGCAGGTGTCATTCTTGCTGAAGAAGGTTCCGCATCATTTTTACAAAATAATACTTTAAGTATAGTTACAAGAGAGCCTATAGGGGTTGTCGGGCAAATTGTTCCTTGGAATTTCCCTTTATTAATGGCTACATGGAAATTAGCTCCGTTGATTGCGAGCGGTTGTACTACAGTATTTAAACCATCTAAAAATACATCATTAAGTGTTTTAGAATTGGCTAAATTAATTGATGGCATTCTTCCTGCTGGAGTATTTAATCTTGTAACAGGTTCTGGTGCAAAATCTGGAGAGTATATTCTTCAGCATGAAGGCTTTGACAAACTCGCATTTACGGGTTCTACAGAAGTTGGGCGTAATGTTGCTCAGGCAGCAGCTAACAAATTAATTCCTGCTACTCTTGAACTTGGTGGTAAATCAGCAAATATATTCTTTGATGATTGTGATTGGGAAATGGCTATGGATGGATTACAACTTGGTATTTTATTCAATCAAGGGCAAGTTTGTTGTGCTGGTAGTAGAGTTTTTGTACATGAAAGTATATATGATAAATTTGTTGAGGAAGCTATAAAGAGATTTGAAATGGTAAAAGTTGGCGTATCTTGGGATTCATCAACTCAAATGGGTGCTTTAGCATCAGAAGAGCAATTGAAAAAAGTATTGAGTTATATGGAAGTAGCAAAAAATGAAGGTGCTACTATTGCTACAGGTGGAAAACGAATTACATCTGATGGCTTAGATAAAGGATTCTTCATTGAACCTACATTAATAACTAATGCAACAAATAATATGAGAGTAGCAAAAGAAGAGATTTTTGGACCAGTTGCTACTGTTATTAAGTTCAAAACTGAAGAAGAAGTTATTGAAATGGCAAATGATAGTGAATATGGTTTAGGTGGCGGAGTATGGACTAAAGACATTACTAAGGCTATTAGAGTTTCTAAAGCTATAGAAACTGGTCGTATTTGGGTAAACACATACAATGCTATTCCTGCAGGTTCACCTTTTGGTGGTTGTAAAACATCTGGAATCGGTAGAGAAACAGACAAAATGATTTTAGAGCATTATACTCAAGTTAAAAATATTATGATTAACTTGTCAGATAAACCTAGTGGATTTTATCCTGCTAAATAATAGTTGAATATTATTTAGAAGTTGTTGGTATATTTAAGCCCCGTCATAATAAATTGTTATGATGGGGCTTTTTTTAATATTTAGTTTGAAACGAAATAGTTGTGAATATTAAATGTCTAGATTTTTTGCATAAAGTGCATTAGCTTCAATAAACTCACGGCGAGGCTTAACTTCATCACCCATAAGTATTGAAAACAGTTGTTCAGCTTTTTCAGCATCCTCAGTTAATACTTGGTACATTATTCGGCTTTCAGGATTCATTGTAGTATCCCAAAGTTGGTCAGCATTCATTTCTCCGAGACCTTTGTAACGCTGTATTTCTACTTTTTTGTCAGGATTTTCAGCTAAAACTTTATCACGTTCCTGATCATTATATGCATAAACGAAATTCTTTTTGTCAAAGTTAATTTTGTATAGTGGAGGAACTGCTATAAAAATATGTCCAAGCTCAACTAAAGGACGCATATATCTAAAAAAGAATGTTAGAAGAAGCGTTCTAATGTGAGAACCGTCAATGTCAGCATCCGCCATAATTATAATTCTGCCATAACGTATTTTCGCAATATCAAATGATGAGCCTATTCCACAACCTAAAGCGGCTATTATAGGCTTAAGTCCATCACTATCAATAATTCTTTCAAGTCTTGCTTTTTCAACATTAAGCACTTTTCCTCTTAAAGGTAAAATAGCCTGAAACTTACGGTCACGCCCACCTTTGGCAGTACCACCAGCTGAGTCTCCCTCAACCAAATAAACTTCACATTTATCAACCTCTTGCTCTGAACAGTCAGCGAGTTTTCCGGGTAAACTGTCTGATTCAAGTAAGTTTTTACGGCGAGCCAAGTCACGAGCACGTCTTGCAGCCTCTCTTGCTTGTGCAGCTGATATAATTTTTTCAAGTATAGATTTTATAACCTTAGGGTTTTGAGCAAAGTAATCAGAAAGCCCTTCAACCACTAATTTCTCTGTTATGTTTTTAATTTCAGTGTTACCAAGTTTAGTTTTGGTTTGTCCTTCAAATTGTGGATTAGGAATTTTTACAGAAATAACAGCAACCAAACCCTCTCTTGTATCGTCTCCCACAAGTGAAATTTTCGCTTTTTTATCAAGTTCAAGTTTTTTAAGGTAATCCATATAAACACGTGTTAATGCTGATTTGAAACCCATTAAGTGAGTTCCGCCCTCTGTAGTGTTAATGTTGTTACAATATGAATAAATATTTTCATTATACATATCAACATACTGCATAGAAACTTCAATTTCTGTTTTATCTTCTATTTTATGTAAATAAATTGGCTTATCATGTAGCGTTTTCTTTTTTTCATTAAGGTGAGAGATAAACATCTCAATACCACCCTCATAATAGTAGGTATCACTCATTAACTCAGACTCTCTTTCATCAGTTAAAGTAATACTAATTCCACGATTTAAGAAAGCAAGTTCACGAAGCCTAGTTGCGAGTATTTCATGTTTATATTCAGTTGTCTCAAATATTTCGCTGTCGGCTGTAAATGTAACAGTTGTACCTGTTTTATTTGTTTTGCCGTCTTCAGTCACTGGTGATTCAGGTTTGCCTATATGATATATTTGTTTCCATTTTTTATTTTCTCTATGTACTTCTACAATAAGAGTTGAGCTTAAAGCATTAACAACTGAAACTCCAACTCCATGAAGTCCACCTGAAACTTTATATGTGTCGTTGTCGAATTTACCACCTGCATGAAGCTTAGTCATAACAACTTCAAGAGATGATATTTTAAGTTTTGGGTGAATGTCTACAGGTATTCCTCGTCCATCATCCTCAACTCTTATAATATTGTCTTTTAATATGGTTACAATAATATTTTTACAGTAACCTGCCATAGCCTCGTCAATACTGTTATCAACTACTTCATATACCAAGTGATGAAGTCCTGCACTTCCTGTTGACCCTATATACATCCCTGGACGTTTACGTACTGCAGCAAGTCCTTCTAAAACTTGAATATTCTTACCACTATATTGCTTGTCTGAACTCATTATTTATAATCCTAAAATACTAAAACATTTTCATCCATTGTATATTAAAAAAAATATTTTTTCAATGCTATTATGTTTTTGGGTATTTAATAATTTTATACTAAAAAAAATTAATAGTGGGAACTTTTTTGAAACATCTACGTCAAACTTAGTATAAATAAAAAAAATGGAGAAAAGATTATGACTAAGAAAATTTTTATGGCTTTGAGTATGATAGTAGTATTTGCGGTTTCAGGTTCTGTGGTTTATGCTTACAATGGTGGACATGGCGGTGGTAGACATGGCGGTGGTTGTGGTGGACGTGGTGGGTATCATAACAATGGTGGCGGACGTGGACATAATGGTTCTTATGACAGAAATGATGGATATGGACACAGAAATGGTCGCAATGGTTCATATTATTACAACAACATGACAGCAGAAGATAAAGCAAAATATGATGCTTTATATGAAGAGTATACTCCTAAAATGAACACTTTAAGAGACCAAATGATTGATCAGAGAAACATTATAAACGCTGAGTATTCTAAAACAACTCCTAACCTAGACACAATAAACAGTGCTATTGACGAAAGAAGCAAGTTAAGTGCTGAAAGAAGCAAGCTTAGAGCAGAGTATTCTATCGAAATGCAAAAATTATTTCCTGATAACAATAACAGAAATTACAGAAGACTTACAAATTAGTACTAATTAAAATTAGTATACTTAAAACCAGTTTCCTAACATAGGGGACTGGTTTTTTGTATTAAATATTGTATAATTAAATAATACATTTATATTATGTTAATTGTTTTTTAGGAGGAATTATGAAAAAGTATATTCTTACTGTTTTGGTATTGTTGTTTACTTTTAATTTTTTATGGGCTGTTAAAGCTAAGGTGAAAATAGACGGGCTTACTGGAGAAAGTTCGGTAGAAACAGCTAAATTTAAATTAACCTCTGCTTCAACTGGTGTTTTATTAAAACAAGATCTATTTCTAGGCACACCTTTGTTATATTGTCAGTTTGTTTATAAAAATAATAAAACATATTTAATAATAACGTATGTCCCAGCACATTTAAATGAATTAGCTTCAATGAATATGGCAAGTATGATTTTGGGTGGGACTGCTAATACTCAGAAAAACACAGGAATAGTGTATGAGTATACAATAAGTAAAGGCTATCCTTTGCAAATTAAACTAGGTGACGAAATTATTGAAATTAAAGCAGAAAATGAGGCAATATCTGGGGAAGCATTTTTTTTAACTCCTATAACTTATGATGTAAGTGATATTGATTTTTCTAAAGAGCTTATAACTTATGTTAGAACTAAAATTAAGTATGGAGTTACAGAAGGAGAAGTTGGTGGCGAAGTAAAAGCCTCTGGTGCTAAAAAGTTACAAAAAGCATATTTGAATCTCCTTAAAGCTGTAGAAAAAATAAAAGAGTAGTTTTACAAAACACATTATTATAGAAGAATCCTGCATATACTATATATATTAATTTTATTTTAGTATATGTTGGATTTTTTAATATTCATACTCATATATAATCCTTATCTTATTTATTAATTTCAATAACTTAAAAAACATCTATAAATAACTCGTTATTCATGCGTGAGCATAAAATTAATTAACATTTAATTGACAACTAAGCTACTATGCATATACTATAGTTTAGATGCATTTTTATATAAGGATTTATTATGCTACAAAAAAGTGATATTATTTCCGTATTAAATCTATTTTCATCAAACATTAAAGAAAAAGCTGATTACTTGTCAGATTTAGATGCTAAGTTTGGCGACGGCGATCATGGCTTTACTATGACGAAAGTTGCGAATGCAATAGATAAAGTTTTACTTGAAAGTAATGACTTATCAATAAAAGATTTATTTAATAAAATATCATTTGCCTCATCAAATGTAGGAGGCGGTGCAGCAGGGCCTTTATGGGGACTTTTTTTTGAAGGTCTTGGAAGTCCAATCGAAAGTGTAAGTCTTGACACAGACACAATTAAAAAAATGTTTGTAGGTGCTAGAGAAACATTGAGCGAGATAACACCTGCCAAAAAAGGTGATAAAACAATGATGGACGCTTTAATACCTGTAATAGAAGAAACCGCTCAATTACCGAGTGATACCCCTATAAAAAGTTTATTAGACGTTGCATTTAAAGCATCACTAGAAGGGGCAGATAATACAAAAAAATATCAAGCCAAGTTTGGACGTGCTAAAAATTATAAAGAGCAGTCGATAGGGTGTCCTGATTGTGGGGCAATTAGTATGTCAATATTTTTTGAATCTTTTTATAATGCAATAATATAGAAAAAAATGGAGGCACTAAAATGAAAATGAAGAAATTCTTAAACAAGGCGGAAGACATAACTAAAGAGGTTCTTGAAGGTTTAGTAATGTCGAACTCTGACATACTTGAACTTAAAACAGGCAACTTGGTTGTAAGTAAATGTTTAGATGACGCTAATCGTGTTACAATTGTTACAATTGGTGGAGCAGGGCATGAGCCTGCTATATCTGGTTTTGTTGGTTGTGGCATGATTGATATTTCGGTTGTGGGTGACGTTTTCGCAGCACCGGGTCCTGATGCTGTACTTGAAGCTATTAAAATGGCTGACAAAGGAAAAGGTGTTCTTCTTATAGTGCTTAATCATGCGGGTGATATGCTTACCGCTAATATGGCGATGAAGCAAGTAAAGTCTTTAGGGCTTAATGTAAAAAAGCTTGTTACTCAAGAAGATGTTTCGAATGCTCCTCGTGAAAATTCAGACGACAGGCGTGGACTTGTTGGTTGTGTTCCAACTTATAAAATGGCAGGAGCGGCAGCTCATGAAGGAAAAAGTCTTGACGAGGTATATAATATTGCTAAAAAGTTTGCAGACAATATGGCGACTTTAGCTGTTGCTTGCCGTACTACGACTCATCCGCAGTCAGGTGCTGTGTTTGCTGAGTTTGATGACCTCGATATGGAAGTTGGAATGGGGCAACATGGAGAAGGTGGCGGTGGACGAATGCCAATGAAAAGTGCTAATGATACATCGAAGCTTATGGTTGATGCTTTAGTTAAAGACATAGGCATTAATGCAAATGAAAAAGTTATGCTTATTATTAATGGAACAGGGGCTACCACTTTAATGGAAATGCTTATTGTTTATCGTGACACTGTAAATTATCTTAAAGAGAAAAATATAGAAGTTGTTGCGAATATGGTGGGTGAGATACTTACAGTGCAAGAGCAAGCAGGATTTCAGATGTTTATTGGTAAAATGGATGATGAGCTTATTAGTTTATGGAACAAGCCATGCAACACCCCGTATCATAAAAAAGTTAAGTAAAAAGATTATTATAAAGGAATTAAGTAATTATGGCTGATAAAGATGAAATTAAAGAGTCTAAAGATTATAAAATTGATGTCCCATTTAAGAAAAATAATTTCCATGTTAAGGGAATGGATCATGTAGACTGGGGAATGAAAGATAGGCTTTCTAAAATATTCAATAAAAAAAGTGGAAAAACTGTGATGCTTGCATTTGATCATGGTTATATTATGGGTTCAACTTCAGGCTTAGAAAGGCTTGATATTGTTGTTCCTCCTTTGGCAGAAAAAGTTGATGTGCTTATGGCTACACGTGGAGCAATTAGAAGTTGTGTGCCACCAGTATATAATAAAGCTATTGCTTTAAGATGTACTGCAGGTTCAAGCGTTTTGAAAGACGATATGAGTAATGAAGTTATTGGGGTTGATATAGAGGATGCTATTAGAATTAATGCTTCGTGTTTGGCTGTGCAAACGTTTATTGGGTCTAGCGGTGAGACGTCATCAATAAATAATCTTGTGAGGGTTGTCGATAGCGGTAATCGATATGGAATCCCTACACTTGGCGTTGTTGCTGTTGGAAAAGAAATGGAACGTACCACTAAGTTTTTTTTGCTTGCTACAAGAATGATAGCGGAACTTGGGGCTCAAATTATTAAAACATATTATTGTGATGATTTTGAGAAAGTGGTTGCTGCATGTCCTGTTCCTATTGTAATTGCGGGTGGAAAAAAAATATCTGAACAAGATACATTAGAGCTTGTTTATAGGGCTATTTCTGAAGGAGCAGCTGGGGTTGATATGGGGAGAAATATATTTCAGGCGGGTAATCCTTTGGCGATGACTGAAGCGATAGTTATGATAGTGCATAAGAAAAAAACAGCAAAAGAGGCATATCAATTTTATCAAAGTAAACAATAGAAATAATTTTTAAGGAGTTTATTATGGCAATGGAATATATGCATTTAGGTATACCTATAACAAATAAAAAACCTAATATGACTTACAATGAAGACATGAAATTATGGATGAGTAATCCTGATGATTATGATGAGAAAATTGAGTATTTGAAATTTGAAGAGGGGACTTTTTTTCCTGAAATTATGCACAGACAATGTCATGTAGCTTATAAAGTTGATGACATGACTAAGTATCTTAAAGAAGCTGATTCTATTTTGGTTGAACCTATTACACTAAATGATACTACACGCATAGCTTTTATTATAAAAGATAATGCTATAATGGAGCTTTATGAGGACAAAACTTGGGTTGTTTAGGGCTAAGTAAAATTATAAAAAATAAAGCGTATAGATTTATAAATTAGTCTATACGCTTTTTTGTATTTTTAATTAAATCTATAGTTTATCTTTAATATAATGATAAAATATATATTATTGTAACGACTGTTAACATTGTAGCCCCAATTAGTGTGAAAAGTACTCCCACTATATTAAATAACCAACTTCCACCAGCTTTGCCTTCAATATAATATTGTTCTGGTTTTTCTTCATTATAAAGAATCTCGAAATTGTCACCTATTTTGTAGGGCGTTGGGCTAACATTATGCTGAACTTGAATAGCCTCTCCATTTGCATCATAACTGAAAACAGGATAATAGCGTACTCTACTCATATTATGACTTCTACTTCTACTTCTTGACTTAACTATATCTATCACTTTAGCAGTAGTTTTGCTTGTACAAACTTTTTTTCTGTGGCGAATTGAAATAAATGCGAATAATCCAACAGTTAAAAATATAGACCCCATTAAAAATATAGACCCCATTATGGGAAGAAAATTGAGAGCTTGTGCTGGAAGTGTTGTTGTTGTCATATATAATTTTACTCCTAATTATAAAAAAAATTAAATAGATGATTCTCTAGATTTAGCTTTAAGAAATGGTAAAAGAAAAAACTTTACAGTAACTATTAAAAATATAGCACCAACAAATGTAAAAATTGAGCCAATCATAACCAGTATCCAGTTTCCACTGCCTTCGCCTTCAATATAATATTTATTTGGTTTTTTTGGATTATAAAAAATTTCAAAAGTGTCACCTATTTCATAAGGGCTTGGGCTAAATCTATGTGTAACTTGAATATTTTCTCCATTTGCCTTATAAACAAAAACAGGAAAATAGTTTATTTGAGTTCGTCCATCACTGTCTTTACTTTCGTTTCTCACTATGTCGACTACCTCAGCAGTGCTTACACTTGTGGATATTTGTTTTTTGTAGATTGGTATAAGTGAAATCACCATGCCAATGCAGAAAAATAAACTACCCATAATCATAAGAATGTATAGCATAGTTTTTAGTGACATTGCTGATACGGGTATTTTTCTTGTTATTTTAATCATAATTTTTATAACTCCAATTTATTTTTTTTCTCTACTATAATATAGCTTAATAATATTATTTGATATAGACGATTGTGTTTTCTTCAATTAAATTAAACAGTTCAACTACATCTTTGTTATACATTCGTATGCATCCGTTTGAAGCTTTCACGCCCAATAGTCCTTCTTCATGTGTGCCATGAATATAAATGCCTCGTTTATAGGTGTCGACATTTCCGTTGGTGCCACCTCTGTTATAATTTTCTTGTAGCCCGTCTAAGTCTAGGACTCTTGTTGTAATATAATCTTTTTGAGTATCAGTATCATTTGTGTAAATTGTTGCTTTTTTCTTTGTATTAATTTTTGATACAAATATGGTACCTATGGGAGCCTTGTCGCCTATTTTTGAGTGTATTTTGAAATATCCTAAAGGCGTTTTTTTGCTGCGTATAGCGTTGCCCTCACCTGCTTTTCCTGTAGACACGATATATGTTTTTACAACTTTTTTATTTTTAATTAAGTACATTTCTTGGCGACTAGTATTAATAATTATAATATAATCTTTTTTTTCATTATACTTATACACTTTTTTGGCTTTTGCTATAGCCTCTTTATACTCTGCCATTACATTAATTTTTTCACCAAAAAGTGGTGTGGCTAAGATTAAAACAATTAACAAAAGTAAACGATGCATATTATTTTTACCTATTTAAAGTGTGAATATCTAAATTATAGTGTTTTTCAAAAAAATTGCAATTTAAATTTTTAATAAAATTTATAGCTTTAACACTTATGTTGACCAAGTCATCATTTTATCATATAATAAACTTAGCGTCTCAAAGCTTGCTATAAATAAAAAAGGCTTAGAAAATATGAAAAACAACACATTAAAACCTTTTATAAAATGGGTGGGTGGAAAAGGGCAACTATTAGAAGATATCAGAAATTCTTACCCAAAAGAACTTGGAAAAAAAATAACCAAATATGCAGAACCCTTTATTGGAGGTGGAGCAGTTTTATTCGATATACTTTCCAATTATGAATTAAAAGAAGTTTATATAAGCGATATAAATGCTGAATTAATTAATACCTATAAATCAATTCAAAATGCACCACAACAAATTATTTGTCTACTAGAACAATATCAAAATGAATATGTCCCTATGGATTCAGATAATCGCAAAGAATATTATTATATGAAAAGAGACAGGTTTAACTCTCTTAAAACAAATGGAAACAATGACCTAAATATTGAAAAAGGGGCACTTTTTGTGTTTTTGAATAAGACTTGCTTTAATGGATTATATCGTGTAAATAAAAATGGATTATATAATGTTCCTATGGGTTCTTATAAAAATCCTTGTATTTGTGATAAAGAAAACCTTTTGAATGTATCTAAGGCTTTGCAAAATGTTACTATGCATTGTGGCAGTTATCTTGATTGTGAAAATTTTATAGATGAAAACACCTTTATATATATAGATCCCCCTTATCGCCCTTTAACAGATACATCAAATTTTACTTCTTATACTAAATTTGAATTCGGAGATAAAGAGCAAATAGAACTTGCTGATTTTGCAACAAGGCTTAGGGCTATAAATTCAAAAGTTATACTTAGTAATTCCGATCCTAAAAACGCAGATGAAAATGATGATTTTTTTGACAATCTTTATAAAGATTTTATTATAAACCGAGTTTCTGCAACAAGAATGATAAATTCAAATAGCAATTCAAGAGGTAAAATAAATGAGTTGCTAATAGCTAATTATTAGGAGTATTGGTATGATACAAAACGGAAAAGGTGGCGGAAACACTAAAACAGGTTTAGTGTTTGAAGGGAAAGTAGATCTACCAACTTTTTTAGCTGGGCAAAAAGGATACACTATTATAGGTGATAATGTATTGTATAATGGTGAAAAAATAGCAATAGTTTTTAAAAAGCATGGGTTTTATAAATTTCTTTCAGAATTAAATATTGATTGGACAAAAATTATATCCAAAAAACTCCTACCAGATGATAGTATATATGTGATAGTTAATAACACACTATTCATTATTGAATGTAAATACCAACAAGTTGCAGGGTCGGTAGATGAAAAATTACAAACTTGTGATTTTAAAAAGAAACAGTACCAAAAACTAATGTCGCAAGCCAACATAGAAGTAGAATATGTTTACCTTTTAAATGATTGGTTTAAGCAATCTCAATATAAAGATGTATTAGACTATATTATTAGCGTTAGATGTCAGTACTACTTTGAGTATATACCATTAATAAAATTAGGTTTACCTATGCCAATAATATAAAGGGGGACTACATGGTTAATAAAACATTTAAATATAAAGTAAACCTTGTGCCACTCCAAATTGATAACCAAAAACAAGATACATTTCGAGATGAATTAAATGCTATTCCATATTTGTTATATGAAGTAGAGCAAGTAACTACTGGGGAAAAGATAGTGATTAACAAACCTGGTGGTAAACGAAGCTATGGCAGATTATCGCGTAATGATTTTATGGTGTTCATTTATAATCCTACAGATGAAAGTTTGTGGCTAATAAGCCATAAAGAAATTAAAGACGATTTGTACAGTAAATATGGAAATGATGCAGATACTACACTACTATTAATACGAGCTTTATATTATGTGTGTTGCGGAAAAGAACCAGATGAGGTAATAAAAAAGTTTTCGCTTACTGATACCGTTGGAATTTCTGTGGATATACTCTTAAAAACCTATAAATGGATATGGGGACAAGAGGATTGTAATTACCCAAAAGGGCAAGGAAGATGGCTTTCTATGGATGGTTTATTAAAGGAATTTAATTTAACTAAAGAAAATTTTGAAGAATGGTTATGATAAATAAAAAAATAACTAAATGGGAACCCGATAACTTTGAGCTTGAAATGAATACCGTTTGGAGTTTTCCAGATAGGGGTAAATGGGCTACCCATGATGCTAAATGGCGTGGAAATTGGTCCCCATATATACCAAGAAATTTACTGCTTAGATATTCTAGCGAGGGAGATTTAGTTCTAGATCAGTTTGCTGGTGGTGGAACAACTCTTGTAGAAGCTAAACTACTTAATCGTAATATTATTGGCGTTGATGTAAATGAAATTGCACTAGAAAGGTGCCGAGAAAAATGTGTCTTTGAAAGAGATAACACAGGACAGGTTTATTTTAATAAAGGTGATGCTAGAGATCTTCATTTTATAGCTGATGAAAGCATTGATTTTATATGTACCCACCCACCTTATGCTAATATAATTTCATATAGTGAAGATATAGAAGAAGATTTGTCCCATTGTAAAGTACCACAGTTTTTAGAAGAAATGAAAAAGGTAGCATCTGAAAGCTATAGAGTTTTAAAAGATAATAAATTTTGTGCCATTTTAATGGGCGACACAAGACAAAAAGGTTATGTTGTACCTATGAGTTTTGATGTAATGAAAATTTTTGAAATACAAGGATTTAAATTAAAGGAAATTATACTAAAAGAACAGCATAACTGTAAAGCGACTGGTTTTTGGAAAACTAATAGTATCAAGTATAATTTTTTATTACTCGCACATGAGTATTTGTTTGTATTTAGAAAATAACACGCCATAAACAAAAGATTCTCTAATTATAGGGAGTCTTTTGTTTTAAGATGATTCAATAACTTTTCTTGTAAAAGATTGAGTGCCACTACCTATCTCTTGGTTAGCGTAGGTTTCTTTATTGGATTTCCATAATTGAAATAATTCTTGTTTTGTCAACTTTTAATCCTATACCTTTTATAAAGTTATACGCCTTATTCCAATTATTATATTATTAAAGTAAAAAAAGTACACTTAAAGAGGAGCATATATTATATATCAAAGAACTAAAAAATTACGAACGAAAATCTAGCCACAAATATCCACCACAGTATTTATGACTTCACTAACTAAAAAATTTACAAAATTATACTCTTAATGCAAGACATAAGGAATTATTAATTTTACTGTAAGTAGTAATAACTTTAAGCTAGTAAATACTATACCACTCTGTGTGCCGTAGGCAAGAATTAAAAAACAACATACGTCTGTATACTGGAAGTACATGCGTTAAAAATGGCATCAAAAGTGTTGGATTTGTTGGATTTCTAAATAGAGTGTCGCTCTTTGTCATACCAAGAATACGCATATAGTAATTTACTCACTTGAAAAATGCTATGCTTGATATATAATTTATGCCTTACTTGTTTAAGTAATTTGATGCCATAGAAAGGAGCTGTTATGAATAATGTGTCAAAAGTAGTATTCGTGTGTGCGTTTATGTTCATGTCATTTTGTTATGCATTAGGCATAGATGTTGAAAAGAGCGAAGCAGAAATCCTTAAAGTGAACAATTTCTCGGGCTATAAAGGTGAAATCATTATTGAAGTATTAAGTCATGACGAAGGTTACGGAGTTGAAGGCGGCCCAAGAAATGTTAGAGTAAAATATAAAGCCTATATTGATATAGTGTCACAAAAAAGTCAAAGTATAGTATTCTATAAATCAAAGCATGCTAAAGAGTTTGAAATAAAGCTTAATGGCGAAGACTTGATACTTATTTATGACAAGAAGACAATATATGACAGCAAAATTACGCCAAAAGAAGATTTTAGCGACATAATAGAAAAATTTGAAATATACAAATACCCATATACAATAATAGGCTTTTTATATTATAGTGGTGGCGAAAGTAAATACTTCCCAGAATATATTTTAGATACGCTACTTATAGATAATGTGGTTCAAAATTACTATAAACTTGAGTCATCAGAAAATAATTACTATCTTGGAATAGAAGTTGATAATGAATATAGACTAACAAGTTTTTTTATAGAGGACTTTTCATCTAGTTATGAATGGAAAAATAAAGTCCCATATAAAATTAGTCAAGGACACATGTACGAAAGTGTTGTAATCGAATATTTAGATGAAGACGGCTGGATAAAAAAATAAGAGCATATATCTAAAATAAGATATTGACAAATAGACAGAATAGTAGTACATTTAAATTGTTAAGTATACATATTAATTTGAGGAATCTATGTTTAAAAGTTATAAACTATATTTGCTGTTATTTTTAATTTTGATTACATTGCTTTCATGTGAGGGAAGTAAAAATAAACTTAATGTTGCTAAGGCATCTAAACTTATAAAAAGCGACACTAATCTTACAATAATTGACGTGAGAACAAGTGGGGAGTATTTTTTAGAGAATATTGATGGCTCAATAAATATAGATGTTTTGTCTGCCAATTTTTCATCTAGAGTGGGCATGCTAGATAAAACAAACAGCTATTTTCTTTACTCTCAAAATCCAACAAGAGTACAAACTGCTTTACAGATGATGACCAATTTAGGATTCAGTAATGTATATATTCTGAATGGAAATTATAAAGATTTATTAAACCTATTATTAACAAATGAAAATATTTAATCAAAACAACATATTTATATTACTACTTCTTGTTTTTATTTTTTCTTGCTCTAAGCAAACTAAAAATGAGAGTGGAGATAATGAAAGTTTTCTGACGGCGGAAGCTGTGCTTAATGTTCTTAATGGAGAAATAGAAGATTCATCAGATAAAGATTATTATTTTTTTGAGGCTGGAGTTTTAGGTATGATTGGTCTTAAGCTTGAATCTGAAACAAATACACAGTTATCGATGACAATTTTTGACTATAATCAAAATGTTATAAAGCATGTTTCTGACTCATTTACAAATGATGGTAGTGGTAAGTATAGTCATTTGATAAGAGATATTTATTTAGAAGAGTCACTTTCTGAAAGTCTTAAATACTATATACTCATAGAAGGGGCTGATAAAACAAAATACACCCTTACTATAGAAGAAAAAGAGTATAGTGATGAGTATGAAAAAGAGCCTAATGATAGCTTTGCTTCTGCACAAATTTTTGACTTCGATTATAATATAAGGCATTATAATATCGATTCATATTATAGTCAGATAGATAATACGAATGTTTTAATAAAAGGGTTTGTAAATAAAGAAGTAGATATTTATAAAATAACAAATAGTATTAAATTGCCATTAATAGCAAGCTTAGGGCTTTCAAGTGTTCCGTCATCTGATGTTTCAATTTCGATATATAATGAAAACTATAATAAGCTTGCAACAATTGATAGTAATATTCAAGGAGATGGAGAGAAGGTAGAAAAACTACTTCTTAATCCACACTCATCATATTATATTTTAGTTCATGGAAGTGATAAAAATAATAATATACCATATAAATTACTCGTGTCAGTTGAAGATATTTATGACGATACAGAACTTGAACCTAATAATATACCTGTCATGTCTCAAAATATAGTCTATGACATAAGATATAAAGGGGCAATTGATTATATTCTTGACACCGACCACTTTATGTTTTCTGTTACTGAAGATACTACTATAAATATTTCATATTTTAAGATTGATTTTGAAAATATTAATATTGATATATTTGATTCTAATGGCGATAAAATAAGAACTTTAACTGAAGTTGATGGCAGTGAAGATATTTTATTTTCTGAGGGGACTTACTATTTAGTATTCTCGTTTGATAGAGTGGAGAAGGGTGGGTTTAAGAAATTAAATTATGAGTTTATATTGTCCCCTCTCGATATTACAGAGTTTGAACTAGCCATTGATTAGTTTTATATTGTAAGAATTATAAGAAATAAGAGAAGAGTGTAACCAACATATAGTCGCTTATAAGAATTGTTACAAAACTACATACTACGCTGTTTGTAGTGTACTTTCCAACTCCATAAGCACCACCATCAGTTTTGAACCCGAAATAGCATGATATGAGCATAGTTTCAGCACCAAATACTGTAGATTTTATGACGCTCCCTATAAAGTCATGTAAGCCTATAACGTCAACCGCACGTTCAAGATAATATATAGGATCACTATTCATAATAAAATATGTAACAACAGCTCCACCTAAAACACCAACAATGTCGGCAGTAATAACAAGCATAGGTAAAGCAACCACCCCTGCCCAAAAACGAGGAACAGCAACATATTCTATTTGATTTGTATAAAGTGTTTGTAATGCATCAAGTTGTTCACTTACTTTCATAGTTCCAATTTCAGCAGTTACAGCACTACCTATTCGTCCTGCAAACACAATTGCAAGAAGCATAGGAGACATTTCGGCAACCATTGATTTTCCAACTATAGCTCCAACATATTGAGAAATACCCATCATAACAGAATCGAGTACAACAGATATTTGTAATGCCATAACCATACCAACAAAAAATGACACAAGGGCAGCAAGAAAAAGAGACTGAACTCCCATTCTATATAGTTGCTCTACAAATAGTTTAACAGAAAATGATCTTTTAAAAGTGTTACGCATTATATCAAATATTAAAGTAGTAAACTCTCCAGCATTCTCAAGAAATTCTTTGATTTTTATTTTTCTGTTTTTTGTTATAAAAAATGACATTATTTATGAAGCCCTATAATTATCGTTATTTTTATTTGTGAAACGTGTTTGACTTGAAATAAATGTAAGAGGAATACCATCTGAAATAGAACCATTCCTATGCTTAGAAATAACTATTTCAATATCGCTTTTATCATCTTCTATTGGCAGGTCGTCCTTATTTGATTTAGTTGGTCTATGTAAAAACATTACTATATCAGCATCTTGTTCGATTGAGCCTGATTCTCTTAGGTCAGAAAGACGAGGTTTTTCTCCTTGCCTATTTTCTATAGCTCTTGAAAGCTGTGCTAATGCTATAACTGGAACATTAAGTTCTTTAGCAAGTGCTTTAAGCCCTCTTGAAATTTCAGCAACTTCTTGTTCTCTTGTTCCACCTCGCCTTGTTCCAGCTGAGGCATGAAGTAGCTGTAAATAATCAACTATTATAATATTTAAATCTGACTCTGATTTACTTGTTTTTCGTAATTCAGCAAATTTATACTTCATTTGACGAGCTTTACCACGCAATTCCATAATTGTAAGCTGACTTGAGTCATCAATAAGCAAATTTGGTTTAGAGAGCTGTTCAAATGTTTTTCCAAGAATAGGCCAATCACCTTTATTTATGTTGCCACTTCTTACATCAGAAAGACTAATACGTGCTTTACTTGCAAGCATTCTTTCAACAATTTGCATTTTGCTCATCTCAAGTGAAAAAAGCCCTATACCAAAGTTCATTGATTGTGTGTTCGACATAATATTTTCTATGACATTTAATGCGAAACTTGTTTTACCAACTGATGGTCTTGCTGCAAGTATTATGAGGTCAGAAGGCTGAAAGCCATGTGTTATTTTGTCAAGCTCACGAAATCCAGAAGGCACACCTGTAATGGAATCATTGCTTTTAGCATTTTTGGCTCTTATTTCTATAGTTTTTATTACTTCTATTATAAGGTCTTTAATTGTTGAAAAATCATTATCAAGACGCCTTTGAGTAACTTCAAAAACAAGCTTTTCCGCTTGGTCAGCTATTTCTTTAGCGTCCTCTTCTCCTGCATCATAGGCGATTTTTTGTATGTTTTGAGTGGCATAAATAAGATCACGCAAAATTGATTTTTCAGATATTATTTCAGCATAATACTTAGCGTTTTGTGGAAATGTTGTTCCGTCAATTATTCTTAGCAAATATGCTTCATCATTTTGAGATATAGTATCAAAAAGGTTATTTTCTTTTAAATATCTTAAAGCAGTTTCTGCATTAATGCCTATAGAACGGTCAGCCATACTAAGTATGCTTTCATACATAAGTCGATTTCTTTCACTATAAAAATCACTTGGTCTTACTTTTGATTGAGCTATCGCTATAGCGGAAGGATTTTGAAGCATAGCCCCAATAAGGGATTCTTCTGCTTCTATTGAAGACGGTATAGTATTCATAAAAATATAAATTACTTAAATATATTAAGCATTTTTGACTTCTACTTGTATTTTATTTTTTATTATTTTGGCAAGCTCGGAAGGGCATGATGTTCCTTTTGTGCCACAAAGAATGTTTTCTAATTTTGTAGTAACATCTTCCAAAGGCATACCTTCTAAAAGAGTTGAAAGTGCTATTGTATTGCCCGGGCAAGCACCTATGAATTCTACGCCATAAATACGATTATCTTTCACAGTAAATAGAACCTCTTTCGCACAAGTTCCTTGCATCGAATATCTGTTGCCTAAATTACTTCTGTTAGAAATATCTTTCATATAGCGTATCCTCCTTTTAGGTTGCCTTTATAAATAAAGAACAATTCTATAGAGATCATTACTTTTTATTTTGACAAGAATATTGTATAAAAACAAATATTTTTTACTAAGCAGTAGGCTCTTCAGTTACTTCAGTAGTGTTTTCTTCAACTTCAGCTGTTTCTTCCGTTTTAACAGGTAAGTCTTTAGCTTCAATATCGATGACATCAAGTTTTACAATAGCTGTAACACCATGATATAATTTAATTTCAATATCATAATGTCCAAGTTCTTTAATATGATGTTCCATGTGTACATCACGTTTGTTTATTTCAATTTCTTGTGCTTTTAGCTGGTCAACTATAACTTGCTGGCTTACAGAACCATAAAGCTTGCCATTGTCAGCCACCTTTACAGGTACAACAAGTTTAAGTTCAATAATTTTACCTTTTAAAGCTTCTGCTTCCATAACTCTTTTAGCACGTTTCTTTTCAAGGTTTTTCTGCATCTGTTCAAGTGTTTTAAGTGATGCTCTGTTTTTTACAACGCCTATTTGTTTTGGTATAAGATAGTTTCTAGCGTATCCATCTTTAACCTTACATATATCGCCTTCGTATCCAAGTGGGGTATAGTCTTTCGTTAATATAATTTCCATAAGTATCTTCTCCGATTATTATTAATGAACAATATTATTAAAAATATAAATCAAATAGTAGACTACTATAGCATATTTACATACAATTTGCAACTACTTTTATTAATTTTAAGTATATATATAAATATGAGATAAATGATGTGTATTGAAAAATATTTAGACCAAGTATACACTTTTATAAATATTAGTTTAATAAAAATAGAGAGTGTTTTATGAATCTAAGGTATAGCCTAGGGGTGGTGTTACTTTTACTAGCTTCTTTTATATGGGGAATTGCTTATATTCCAACAAGATATTTGGGTCAAGAAGGAGTTAGTGTTTTTTTTGAGCTTCTAGTTAGGTATACATTTCCAGTAATTATTTTTGGAGTTTTCTCAAATAGCAAAATAGCAAAAGTATCTAAAGAAGAAGTAAAAAAATGTATGATAACAGGTTTAGTATTGTTTTTAGCATTAGTTTTTTCTGTTTATGGAATTAGAAAAATAGAATATGGTTCAATGGGGCTTTTGCTTATTTCACTTAATTTAATATTTGTGCCACTATATTTTGTTATTGTGAAAAAATCTAAAATATCTAAAATATTACTCACGGCTTCAGTTATGGCTATGTTTGGCATATTTCTTCTTACAATTAATGATAAAACAAGTTCCTTAAATATTGGGTCTTTATTATGCTTTTTAGCTAGCTTAGCATACTCTGCCTACATTATACTTTGCTCAAGCGTGTTAAGTAAAGACACTCACCCCATAACACTTCATTTTTATCAAAGCCTTACATTTGTAATATTATGCTTGCCTTTAGTTTTATTAAATTATGAAAGTATATTAAATATAAATTGGGATAATAAAATTTTATATTTAGCATTTTCTTTTATAGGAATGATAGCAGGAACTCTTGCCTATCAGTTATTTTTTTATGGTCAAAAACTTTCAAATCAGATTACTACTGTTTTAGTTTTATCATCTCAAACTATATTCTCATCTTTAAGTGATATTTTAATTTTTAAGATAACCCTAACTCATACACAAATAGCCGCTTACGCTATGATTATAATAGCTATATTTATGGTAGCGTTTAAGAAAGAGTCTTAAATAGTTTTATATAAACCATTAATTTTGCTTTTGTAAGAATAATCCAACAAATCTAATTTACTTTATTACTATATGTAGAGTGATATACTGCTTATAACATGTTTATTTTATTTGTTTGACAATTCTAACTAAATAAGTTAGAATGCACTAACTTATTTAAAGGAGATTTAATAAAATGAGTATAAAAAAATATTTGATATCAGGTATATCAATGCTTTTATTGTTTGGAATTACCGTCGCTTGCGGTGGAGAAACTAAGGTTGTTAGTGAGGCAAATGGAGATAAAGTTGTTAATGTATATTCAGCAAGACATTATGATATTGATGAAAAAATATATTCGAACTTTACAGAAAGTACTGGGATCAAAGTTAATGTTATTACTGGTAAAGCACCTGAAGTATTGGGTAGATTAAAAAGTGAAGGTGCTGATACTTCTGCAGACATTTTTATTACAGCAGATATTGCTAATCTTTATCAAGCAGTTCAGGCTGATATTGTTATGCCAATTAACTCTGATATGATTACTAAAATTGTTCCTAAAAGGTTACGAGGTGAAAATAATGAATGGATAGCTTTAACACAACGTGCTAGAATTATTGCCTATGATAATAAAAAAGTTGATCCTAGTACTCTTTCTACTTATTATGCACTAACAGGAGATGAGTTTAAGGGTAAAATTCTTATAAGAAGTTCTGAATCTACTTATAATCAGTCATTACTTGCGTCAATTATTGCTGAAACTTCGGAAGAAGAGGCAAAAGAATGGGCAGCTGGTATGGTTCTTAATATGGCAAGAGAGCCAAAAGGTAATGACCGAGATCAAGTTAAAGCTGTTGCTGCAGGTGAGGGCGAGATTGCTATCTTAAATACATACTATATTGGTAGAATGCTTAATTCTGATGATCCAGAAGAGGTTAAGGCTGCAGAAGCAATTACTGTATTCTTTCCAGAAAATACACAAATGAATATAAGTGGTGCTTCAATGATTAAGTATTCAAAAAACCAAGAGAATGCTATAAAGCTTCTTGAGTACTTAGTATCACCAGAGGTGCAAACTCTTTATACAGACTTCAATTATGAATATCCTGTAAACCCAGATGTTTTACCTAATGAAATATTAAGCTCATTTGGAGAATATTCTCTACAGGATGTAAGTTTAGTTGATGTAGGTGAAAATAACAGAAAGGCTATCGAAATATTTGGACAAGTAGGCTGGAAGTAAAAGTTGAAAACGTGTAAATAATTAGTTATATAAAAAAGTAGTCTTTGGGCTACTTTTTTTATAGTATAGGAAAATATTTTATGAAAAAAATTAATTTATGGTTTATATTAAGTACCATATTTGTTTTGCTTATTATTTTGCCAAATCTTGAAATTATTTTTTATTTGTTTAAACCTGTAAATGATACATGGATACATATAAAAACTTATTTGCTCAAAGATTATATAATAACAACCTTTAAGCTTTGTTTGTTTGTAGGGGTGTTTAGTGTATCAATTGGAGTTACTACAGCATATTTAATTACAGTATATGAGTTTCCGTTTAGAGGTTTTTTTAGATGGGCAATGATTTTGCCTTTGTCAATTCCGCCTTATGTTGCTGCATACACATATAGTGGTTTGCTTAGCTATACTGGAAATATTCAAGTTTTTTTAAGAAATACACTTAAAGTTTCAAATTCAAATTGGGGTGTTTTTAATATTTTATCAGAAACAGGAGCAATTTTTATTTTTACTATGTTTCTATTTCCCTATGCCTACATGATAGTTTATTCTTACTTTAAGAAGGAATCGGCAACACTAATAGAAAGCTCAAGACTTCTTGGAAAAAATGGTATTGAAACTTTTTTTAAGGTTGTTTTACCACATGCTCATATAGTAATAATTGCTTCTTTAAGTTTAATTTTGCTAGAAGTTTTAAGCGATTATGGAGTTGTTTCCTATTTCGGAGTACAAACACTTTCTACTGCAATATTTACCAGTTGGTTTAGTTTTGCTGATTCGGTTGCAGCTTTACGTCTTGCAGGACTTCTTTTAATGTCTGTTTTTGCTATTATAACTTTGGAGAAAATATTAAGAGGGCGAAAAAAATATACACTATCAAGCACTAAAATTAGACCAATAACACGAAAAGAGGTAAGGGGTGTAAAAAAAGTTTTAATACCGCTATACTGCTTTATTGTTTTGTCATTTGGATTTTTTATTCCAACACTACAATTAATAGAGTGGGCAATTTATAGCTATAAAGAAGTGCTTAACTTTAAGCTTCTAGTAATGATAAGAAATTCTATTTTTGTATCAGTAGTAGCCTCTTTAGTAATTATATCTATGGCTGTTATTATTGCAAACTATACAAGGATTGCACAAAATAAATGCTCGCTTCTATATTCAAAAATTACACTTTTAGGCTATTCTATACCTGGCACAGTTGTCGCAATTACTGTTATTTTATTTTTCAACTCTGTTGATAGAAATATGCTTTGGTTTTATAAAATATTTAATGAGAATACAAAAACATTAATATTAAGTACAAGTATTGTAATGCTACTTTTTGCCTACACTATACGTTTTTTAGGAGTCGGATTTCAGTCTATTGAAGGAGGGTTTGAGAAAGTTGGTAAAAAATTTTATGAAGCATCAAAAACTCTTGGGCATAGCACAGTAAGGACATTTTTTCTTGTAGATTTACCAATGCTTAAACCAGCAATTATTAGTGCATTCTCTTTAGTATTTGTTGATATTATTAAAGAATTGCCACTTACACTTTTATTAAGACCATTTAACTTTGATACACTTGCAACAAAAGTTTTTACCTATGCTCATGATGAGCTTATTATAAGTGCATCAATTCCTTCGCTTTTTATTATTGCTGTTGCATTAATTGCTATTTTCTTGATTAATAAAACTATAGACAGAGAGGTTAATTAAATGTATTTAGAAGTAAAAGATTTATGCTTTAGATATAAGAATGCAAAAGAGGATACGCTTAAAAATATTTCATTTTCTTTAAGTGAAGGCTCTATATTAGGTGTATTAGGTGACAGTGGAAGTGGAAAGAGTACTATTCTTAGGGTTATTGCAGGACTTGAAAAGCCCTATAGTGGATATGTAAAAGTAAATAGTAATTTGTTTTGTAGTGATAAAGTGTTTGTTCAGCCTGAAAAACGAGATATTGGTATGGTGTTTCAAGACTATGCTTTGTTTCCGCATATGACAGTTAAAAAAAATATTGTGTTTGGAGTTAAAGACAAAAGTAAAAAAGAATATATCCTTAAAGAAATGCTTGACCTTGTTAACTTAAATGGATTTGAAAATAGATATACTTATGAATTGTCTGGTGGGCAACAACAAAGAGTGGCATTGGCAAGATCATTAGCAAGAAAACCGTCTATATTATTACTTGATGAGCCTTTTAGTAGTTTAGATGCGAGCTTACAAGAAAAAATTAGAAATGAGCTAAATGAAATTTTAAGGGCATCTAAAATTACTGCTGTTTTTGTAAGTCATAATATTGTCGATGTTAAAGCTATTTCAGACTATATATTAATTTGTAGAGATGGAATGGTTGTAGATTTTTATAAAAATATATAAAGAGATAATATTAAATTAATAGTTATTTATATTTTCTAAAATAATTTAATTCAAAACATAATTCATCTCTGTTATGGCACTTGATTTTTTTTCTCTTTCATATTATATTAACTATAGTATAAAGCGGATGTCGTATAACGGTTATTACCTTAGCCTTCCAAGCTAATGATGACGGTTCGATTCCGTTCATCCGCTCATATATCTCCTTTAACTTTCTAACTTATTTTGAGGAGTAAAAAATGCCTAGCTTTATACCAAATATAAAAATATTCGTGTTGGATACCAATGTCCTTCTTCATGACTTCAGAGCACTTCATTCATTTGAAAATAGGAATGTAGTTATACCCATAACAGTGCTAGAAGAGATCGATAAATTTAAAAGAGGAAGCGAGACTATAAACTATAATGCTCGTGAATTTATTCGTGAGCTTGATAACCTTGTCACAAAAGACCAAAGTATATTTGAGTCGGGAATAGATTTTGGAAATGGTAGCCGTGTGTTTGTTGATACTGAAAATACTGAAAACGAAAAAATAAAAAAAATATTTAATGAGGACATACCTGATCACAGAATACTTGCTGTTGCCTATAATTTGCAAGAGAAAAAACATAGAGTTGTTTTAATCAGCAAAGATATTAATGTTAGAATGAAGGCTAAAAGTTTAGGTATTGAAACTAGAGATTATTATACCGACAAAGTTGAAACAATAGACTCTTTACATACTGGAATAAATATATCCACTAGTGAGTCAAATAAAGAAATTATAACTAAACTTGAAAAAGATAAAACAGTACCTTTTAAAGAGGACAGTAAACCATATCCTAACACCTACTTCGTCTACAAAAAAAGTGAAGACGACAGTGAAGGGGCAATAGCAAAATATGACAGTGAAAGTAATTCACTTCATTATGTTTTGAAAAGCAGTATGTCAGCCTACGGGATTATGCCTAGGAATGATGAGCAGGCTGTGGCGTTAGATATGCTTCTAAACAAAGATATTCCACTTGTTACAATAATGGGGAAAGCTGGAACAGGCAAAACACTTTTGGCACTTGCAGCATCACTTGAGCTTAGACGTGATTACAGGCAAATTCTTTTGGCAAGACCTGTGGTTGCACTTTCAAACAAAGACTTAGGATATTTGCCCGGGGATGTTAAAAGTAAGCTTGACCCTTATATGCAACCTCTTTTTGATAATTTATCGGTTATAAAAACGCTTTACCCTGAAGGAAGCAGTGAGTCTAAGACTATAGAAAATATGCTTGAAAAAGAAAAGCTACTCATTTCGCCTTTGGCATATATTAGAGGGCGAACACTTTCTAAAGTTTATTTTATTGTTGATGAGGCTCAAAACCTTACACCGCATGAAGTTAAAACTATTATTACTCGGGCAGGGGAGAATGCAAAAGTTGTCTTCACTGGCGACATTAATCAAATTGACACGCCTTATCTTGATGAGCGAAGTAATGGGCTTACATATTTAATTGACAAAATGAAAAATGAGCGACTTAGTGCGACTGTGACACTCGAGAAAGGGGAGCGCTCAGAGCTTGCTGAACTTGCGGCGAATATTCTTTAAGAAATAAAAAAATAAAAGTCTATATCCAAAAAAATTATGGCTTTAAATCTATAATTTAAGTAGAATGCAATTTATATTATTATTAATTAATTGAAGGATTAGTATATTATGGATAAAAGTGTTGCCTACCAAAAACTTGAAAGCCTTGTTGCACGGTTTACGAATCACTATGACGAGTATAAAGTGAAAAGCTATAACGAGACACAAGTTAGGCAAGACTTTATTAATCCTTTTTTTGAAATTTTTAATTGGGACACAGGGAATATACAAAACTTGAGCGAGTCGGCACGTGAAGTTGTTCATGAGGACAAAGTGAAAGTTTTAGAAAAACGCATTCAGCGAACGAAAGCGCCTGATTATTCTTTTAATTTAGAGGGTAAGCGTTTATTTTTTGTTGAGGCAAAGAAGCCCAGTGTTTTTATTAAAGAGGAATGCGAGCCTGCCTATCAGCTTAGGCGTTATGCTTGGAGTGCGAAACTTAAAATTAGTATACTCACCGATTTTGAGGAGTTTGCTGTTTATGATTGCCTAAAAAAGCCAAACGAAAAAGACAAGTCTTCTTATGCGAGGATTAAATATATTCATTATACAGAATATTTGGCTGAGTTTGATTACCTTTGGGAAGTGTTTGAAAAAAATAATGTTTTGAATGGGTCACTTAATAAATATTTTCTTGACGCTAGTAGCAAGAAAGGAATTGAGTCGGTTGATGATGACTTTCTTAATACTCTTGACGGATTTAGGACGACGCTTGCATCTGACATTAGCAAACAGAATATGGACATGCTTGAGCGTGACATTAATATTGTTGTGCAGAAAACTATTGACCGAATTATATTTTTGCGTATTGCCGAAGATCGTGACATTGAGACTTACGGCAAGCTTAATGGGGTTTTGGTTGGGGACGATTATTACCAAAATCTTTATAATATTTTTGACGATGCTGACAGGAAGTATAACTCGGGGCTATTTGAAAATGACGAGTTAAGCCGAAGTGCTGTTGTTAGCAATAAGGTTGTTAAAAATATTATTAGTGATTTATATTTTCCTAAAAGCCCTTATGAGTTTTCGGTGCTTTCGGTTGAGATTTTGGGTAGTGCTTATGAGCAGTTTTTGGGCAAGACTATTACACTTGACAAGAATCATAAATCGAAAATTGAGTATAAACCTGAAGTGCGGAAAGCGGGCGGGGTTTATTATACGCCTGAGTATATTGTGAAATATATTGTTTTGAACACCTTGGGGGCATTAATTAAAAACAAAACACCTAAGCAGATTGAATCAATTAAAATTGTTGACCCTTCATGTGGGAGTGGGAGTTTTTTAATTGGGGCTTATGAGTATCTTCTTAATTTTCATGAAACCTATTATTTGAATAATCCGCCTAGTGTTAGCCACAAAAAAGAAAGCCCTATTGGGGACGACAATAAACTTACCGTTCAGACCAAGAAGCGAATTCTTGTGAACAACATTTTTGGAGTCGACATTGATGCACAAGCGGTTGAGGTTACGAAACTTTCACTCATGCTTAAATGCCTTGAGGGTGAGAACAGTTTTTCTATTAACGAAGAGCTTGGGCTTTTTGGTGAGCGTGCGCTTCCTTCGATGGAGGACAATATTAAGTGTGGCAATTCATTAATCGGCACTGATTTTTATGATTCTTCTGGTGAGCTTGATTTTGGCGACAGTGAAATTATTTATAAAATAAACGCCTTTGACTGGGAAGCTGAGTTTCCCTCTGTTTTTGCCAGTGGTGGTGGTTTTGATGTTGTGCTTGGTAATCCTCCTTATATTTTTGCTAGAAATGAAATGTTTACTAAAGAGCAGAAAGAATATTATTATAGTAATTATCCTGTTTCAGATTATCAATTAAATACTTATTTAATGTTCACAGAAAAAGCTCACCGCTTAGTAAATGATAAAGGTTTAGTAGGTTTTATTATTCCTAATAATTGTTTAACGATTAATTCATTTGATAGGTTTCGCCGTTTCATTGTAGACAAAATGAATTATCTCCATATTATAAATAGCTATGATAAAGTTTTTAGTGGGGCTAATGTTGATACTTGTGTTTTGGTGTTTTCTAAATCTCAAATACATAAACATAAACACACTATGGGAGAACTTCGTGATAATATTTTTACGAGTGTAGACGGAAATTTTATAGAGCTATTAACTAAAAATTATATTATTAATATAAATCAGTGTCTTGACCCTAATAATCCTATCCCTGCTCTCATGGATAAAATTAATGAGTTATCAAGTCCTATATCTGAATATGCAAATATTTATGATGGATTAAAGACTTATGAAATAGGAAAGGGTACGCCTCCACAAACTATTAAAGATAAAATTTCAAATCGTTTTTTATCAAATGAGCAAAAAGATACAACATATGCAAAAATGTTATCTGGTTCAGATGTTCAAAGATATTGTTTAGAGTGGTCAGGGAATTGGATATCTTATGGTAAATGGTTAGCAGCTCCACGAAAAAATCATTTATTTAAAGAACCTAGAATATTAGTAAGACAAGTTTTGTCTAAATATCCATACTTTATGAATGCAGTATACACCAATGAAGAAATATACAATGAACAAAGTGCTAAAATAATTAGAGAAATACATACCTATGAGCCATTGTTTATTTTAGGAATTATTAATTCTAAACTTACATCATTTTGGTTAGAAACAGCATTATTTAAATCATCTAGAGCAATATTTCCAAGAGTAGTTATTAAAGAATTAGCACAGTTTCCAATACCAAACATTGACCTAAATAATCAAAGTGACAAAGCTAAGCATGATGAATTAGTTAAACTTGTTACT
>CAMRCO010000004.1 GCA_947040945.1 uncultured Spirochaetia bacterium | reverse complement strand
CCTAAAGTTTATTCAGGGCTTGTTTTACCTGATGGTGTTTCTACAAGAAATACTGAAAGAGGAAAAATTTTAGTTTCTGATAAAAAAATAATATTTGAATTTAGAAAAGCTACTCTTCCTGAAGATGCTTCTTATGTGCTTAATGATGTTGTTAAATATATTTTGGATAATAATCCTAATGTACGAATTGTTCTTGAAGCGCATACTAGTAATAAAGGGGTGTCATATCCATATAATTACTCATTGTCACTTGAGCGTTCTGCTGTTGGAGAAAAATACTTGAATAATCTTGGAGTAAGCTCTGAAAGGCTTATGACAAAATCTTATGGTGAAAGTTTACCTGAATATCCTGAGCAAAAAGATTTGAGAAGATATGAGTTTGTTGTAATTGAAAATGAAGATGATTTAATGAGATATAATAAATTCTTTTCAACTGTAAACGCACAAGCAGATATGACTTATAGTATTTATATTAAAAGAGTTAAAGCTTATGAAGAAGGAAATTCTTCTGACACTCGAAGTGAGAATAGTAATACAGCAGTATTAAATTATGATGAAAATGAAGTAATGACTGATTATCAAAAATATTCTGAAATGAAAAATACTGGTACTACTAAAGAAGTATTTACTCCTGAAAATAATAAAAATGAGGAGTTTAAAGAGGATAGTAAAGCAAAGATTAATGATGAAGAGTTTGATGAGAATATGTTTATTGAGGATAATACTAAAGTTATAAATTAAAATAAAATTATAAATTAATTAATGAGAGTAAGATAAAAGGTATACTTTGTCTTGGCTCTCATTTATAATATATAATAGATTTATTATTACTAGTAAGGTTTTTTTATATTTATGCGTGCTTTATTTAATATTATAAAAAAACATAAGTATAAAATATTTATCACTACTTTCATACTTGTACTTGAAAATATTTTATTTCTTATTTTGCCACTACTTATAGGGTACGCTATAGATGGGGTTATAGCTAAAAACTTTTTTCCACTTTGGACTATGATTTTCTTTTATGCGATGGGCTTGATAATGTCTACAATTAGAAGAATGATAGACACAAGAACATACTCTCATATACATCTTGATATGGCAGAATCTATTATGTATGATGATGAATATGATGAAGATGAGAGGCATAAGCAACTTTCTCGAGTAGAAATGACTGCCGACATTATTGTAACACTAAATAATGAAATTCCTATGTTTGTTCAGGCATCAATTCAAATTATAGGTACATTTATAATTTTATCTAGATTTAGTTTTTCATACTTTATTGCTATGACACTTGTTTGTGTATTGGCGACTATTGTTTGTGCTTTTTCTACAAAAAGTATTTACCACTTAAATAGAAAACTAAATAATAATTACGAAGGTTATATAGATAGCATTACTAAAAATAAAAATAAGTCTTTTTCTAAATATTTTCATTTGATGAATGAGAGAAAAATACATTTATCTGATTTAGAGGCTAGAATATATGGTGGACTACTTTTCGCTGTACTTGGTCTTTTAGTTTTTGTTTTAGTTTCAGAATCTACTAAGCCTAATGTTAGTGCTGGGGATATTTTTTCTGTTATGTCTTATGTCTTAAAGTTTCAAGCTGATATAAGTTTTTTACCTTATTTATATCAGAAAATTATAGGCACAAAAGAGATAGTTAATCGTATTGATGAGGATTAGCTTAGCCTGGTATATTAATTCTATATATAGTTTTTTTACTAGTAAGAAATTGTAAATTTTCTGTTATTGTAGGAACATAAAAATGCATATGGTTTTTATATAAGGTCTGTTATTGCTATATATTAATTTTTAAAATAGAATAATCTAATAAGTAATTCAAATATCTGAGGTGTGCAAATATGTTAAACATAATATGGGATGGAGTTCCTTTAACTGTTTGGGGCGAACAATTAAGAGTTGGTGAGAGGATGCTTAATTTTAGTGCAGTATCTAAGAGTTTTGTGGATTGGTCGCTTAGTGATGTTCGTGGCATTAAAATAATTTCTGTTATACCATCTTTGGATACCCCAGTATGTCAATTACAGACAAGAAGGTTCAATAGGGATGCGGTTGAATTCAATAATGTAAGTGTTATAACAATTTCTTTAGACTTACCATTTGCACAAAAACGTTGGTGTGGTGCTGAAGGAATCGATAAGGTTATTGTTATTTCTGATTATAAAAATAGAGAGTTTGCAAAACAAACTTGCTTGCTTATTCATGAAACAAAGCTCCTTACAAGGGCTGTTTTTGTTTTAGATACTTGTAATAATATAAAGCATTTAGAGTATCTTAAAGATATTTCGAAAGAGCCTGATTATGACAAAATTAGAGAGGCTATTAAGTTATTAAGCTAATTATATAAAAAAGCTAGGCACTGATAACCTAGCTTTTTTTTGTTTTATTTAGGCGATGACGGGTTCGAACCGCCGACCTAGTGCGTGTAAAGCACCCGCTCTCCCAACTGAGCTAATCGCCCTTACTTTTTAAGTGTCTGTATATTAGCATAGTAAAGTAAAAAAGTCAAGTAATTTTTTACTATAAAGTTTATAGGTTTGTTTCAACGTTCATATTTTTTGCTCTTGTTTTTTCTAGTACAATAATAAAAGTTGATAGTATAACTAATGAAGAGCCTATTAGTATGTTTGTGCTGAAAACTTCTTTGTGTATAAATACTCCTGCGATAACAGTTGTCGTGGGTTCAAACATATTTATTACAGCGGCAGTTGATGAGCCTAATTTTCTTACCCCATATAATACTAAAGTAAGAGGTATTATTGTGCATAAAGCCAAAGCAAGCAAATTATAATATACATAAATGCTTTCTAATGGTTGTAATGTGCCAGTAATTTGTGTTTGTATAAAAAAGAAAATACTGATTGATATTGAAGTATAAAAAACAACAACGATAGTATCTAGGCTAGCAAATGACGCTCTTTTATTTGAGATGATATATAAAGGGTATAGAAATGCTGCAATAAGAGCAAGAAGTACTCCCTTAACAGACCCTGCTGTGTCAATTTGGCTTAATGTGAAAACTCCTAAAATGGCTACAATAACTGAAAGCAGTTTATATCGGCTTACTTTTTCTTTATATACTGTAATCATTATTATCATAACAACAGCAGGATATCCAAAATATATCATATTGGCAAGCCCTGTTGATATATAGTCTAGTGACAAAGCGACAACAAGTGAAGTTACTCCAAGACCCAATATTCCAAAAAAAGATATTTCCTTAAATTGCTTCATGCTTATAGCAAAGGATTTTTTAGTTATAGATATTAGACTAAAAGATATTACAACTGTGAAAATAAATCTATAGAATATTATACTTTCAGAATTAAGACCTAAAATTTGAAGGTTTTTAACAAAAATTGGTAGGAAACCATATACAATAGAACCAATGACGACCGTAAGTATATATTTCACTTTTTATTCCTTACTCTTAGGTATTATATATTTTTTTTAGCTTTAATTTTTATAGCAAATTTTTCTTCTACTAACTCTATAAGTTCAGGTAGTTTTTTATATGCTATGATTGATAATTTTTCTCTGTTTAAGTCTTGAGCAGGGGAGCCAAAAAGTATTTTGTTTGACTCTATTTTTGCATTTGGCATAATACCACTTTGTGCAGCAATAATTACTTGGTCTCCAATAGTAACATGATCCGCCACTCCTACTTGTCCTGCTAAAACGCAGTGACTGCCTAGTGTAGTGCTTCCTGCGATGCCTGTTTGGGCAACTATAATAGCATTTGCCCCTATGTCACAATTGTGAGCAATATGTACTAAATTGTCAATTTTAGAGCCTTTTCTAATTATAGTTGAGCCTAATGTCGCACGATCAATCATCACTGATGCTCCAAGCTCGCAATGATCTTCTATTACTACATTTCCCCTTTGAGGTATTTTTTTATGAGTACCATTAACTACATGATATCCAAATCCGTCAGTACCAATAACTGAATTACTCGCTATTATAACATTATTTTTTATTACAGTAGAATCATGAATAACAACATTTGCATATATATGGCAATTATCACCTATAACAACATTGTTGCCTATGATAACCGCTGAGTCTATCACTGTGTTTTCACCTACACTACTATTTTTACCTATAACAACATATTCCCCTATAAAAGCTGTTTTCGATACATTTGAGCTTTTTTCTATTTTAGCACTACTTCTTATAGTGCCATATTCTATTACATTATTTTCAAACATTATTTCAAGAAGTTTATAAAACGTCTCTTTAACATTTTCTACAATTATAATAGTTTTATCAGTAGATGTTTTCGGTTTCTCTTTTAAGACTAAACAAGCAGCTTTGCTTTCTAAGGCGTCTTCTACATATTTATAATTGTCAATACATACAATACTTCCTTCTTCTATGTCATCAGGGGAAGAAAGTGTGCTAATTTCTTTATTGTCATCACCACGAACAGATAGATGATTAAAATGCTTCATTATGTCTTTAATTTTCATTTTCTTTTATCCTCTTAAAATAGATTCTCTAACAAGTGCTATAACTTGAGTTGTTATATCAAAGTATTTATCAGCATAAAGTATAGTAGTCTCAGTTCTTTCTATGATGAGAGTATATCCTTCACGCCTTACTATCACAAGTATAGATCTAGCCATACGGCTTTTAATTTCTTTTTGAATTTCTTTAGCACCAGAGCGTTCTTTCTCGCCTGTAGTCTCTGCTTCTTTTTTAAATATTGCCTGTATAGCTTCTTCTAATGCTTCGTCTTCTAGTATAGTCTTAAAAACTTTATCTACATCTATGTAACCTACTTTTGTTAATCTAGCAGATTGTGCTGTAACTATAGTGCTAGACAACATAAAAATAGTAAACAAAATAAAAATATTTTTCATAATTTACTTCTCCTTAAAATAATCGAATACCAAATTAATAAAATGGATGATTCATTGTGAAAGCAATACTCCATCCACGTCCTAACCATTTTCCAAGAGGAGAATAACCATCTCCTTCAAAGTCTTGAAAGCCCTTCCCAAAACCTACATCTGTTTTATTATATACGAATCGTTTTGCTACGTAAAATCTTATATTAAAAATAGGTATAGTCAAGCGAACACCCGCTCCAACAGAGTACATATATTGAGATGGGTCAAATATATCTCCAATTCCAATAAACTCAGAAGGATAAACAGTTTCTCCATTTGGACCTAAAATAGAGCTTGCGTCTGGTAACCAAAGTTGTCCTACATCTAAAAATGTAACGAATCCTAATGTTTTAGGTATTATAGGTATTCTAGCTTCAGCAAAAAATCTTACTTGTGCTCTACCATAACTGAAGTCATTAATATTGGTTACTCCATCTTGAACATCAATATTTTTGTATGTACTGAAACCTCTATTTTGTTTAAACTTTGTATAAATTGAAGTGTCCCAGCCTCTAATGTCTTCAAATGGATTTAGGTAATAAAGTATGTCTCCATCATTTTTAATCTCTCCAGTAGCTCCATTAAATATTTGCCCTATTTCTCCATAGAAAGCAAGTGATATCCATTTTGCTAATGGAACAGCCCAAAATGCTGTCGCATTAATCCTAGTGATTTCAGTATGTCCAAAATATAAATCAGTTTGAAACCTTAAAAGACCACCCTTTGTAGGATTCAAGTAGTCATTTCTACTATCTCTTGATATACTATGCGATAATATAAATGTAGTGAACCAATCACTTTCCCAACGTGCGGGAAAATTACCACTGCCGGGTATTCTATGAGTAAGGTCGCTTGCTACATCGAATATAACATTTTTAGGTCCTGATTCGTTTGCACCTTGGTCATCCCATTGTTGATATTGCATAAATAGGGTATTGAATGTAAAGAATGTTGAAAAATAATCTAAAAAGTAATAACCTGTACGCAAAATAAGCTCAAAACCGTGTCTGGTATAAAATGAGTATTCAGGAAGTCCGAATTGGTCTTCACCTATTTCTACACCTGTGTTTACATTTTCATGGAAGTAAGAAACATCAGCACCAAGGTAAATAGGTAAATTAAATAAATAGGGCTCTGCAAAGTTTACGCCAATACCTTTCTGATCCTCTCCAAACTCTCCATTAAGTCCAAGCTGCATGCCGAGACCTAAAAAGTTAAGTTCTCTAATTTCAGCAAAAACTGTAAATCCAGAGGAGGTAGAAAAACCAGCACCACCTGATATCATTGCAGTTCGCCCTTCAGTGAGGTTGAATGTCAGCCCCATAAGTCCTTCAGCATCTCCGGGTTTTACACCTATCTGAATATCTTCAAAAAACTGTGTATTATTAAGCCTTTCTTGTACACGCTGTATTTTTGATGAATTAAAAATCTCCCCTGGTTTAATGTCAATATATCTTTCTATAACAAAATCTTTAGTCTTAGTGTTTCCTGTTATAATTATTGATTCAATGTGAGCCTTATCATTTTCTACAATATCATACATTATTGATACAGTTTTTATGTCTTCATTAACTGTTATTACAGGTATAACTTGTCTAAAAATATAACCACTATCAGAGTATTTTGCCTGTATGCCCTGAAAATCAACCATGTGTTCAGTAAAGTCATATAAGCTACCTTTTTTAGCAATAATGTCTCTTTCAATATCTTCAGATGATATTACATAATTTCCCTTAAATGATATATCTCCAAAATAATACTTCTCGCCTTCAGTTATGTATACATCTATGATTAAGTCTTGGTCATCTTTCTTTTTTGGGTCTCGCCATTTATAATTAAGCCTTATACTATCAATTTTGGCATGATAATAACCTCTGTCTTTATAATACTTAATTAATTTATCTTTATCCTCTTCAAACTTAAAGTCTTCAAATTTTCCTAAAGATAGAAAACCAGTTTCTTTTGTAGACATTTGTCCTTTAAGCTGATTTTCTGTAAATTGTGTGTTTCCATAAAAACGGACTTCGGCAATTTTAACTTCATTTCCTTCTTCTACATTCATTTCAATATTAATATAAGATTTATCAGCATCTTTTGATACTTTAGGATTCACATAAGCTTTTAAGTATCCTTTATCTTGATAATTAGTTATCATAGAGTTTACAGCATCATTTAAGTTTTGCTCTAAGTATGGTTTGCCTATTTCTAAATAAGGTTCAATAGCATCTAGAAGAGCACTTCGTTTAAGTTTTTTATTTCCAATAAATGTTATGTTTTTTATTACAGGTCTTTCTAAAATTACTATAGTTAGTATTAATTCTCCGTTATCTTCTATGACAGTATCAATTGCTATTCTATCAAAACTTCCTGTGTCAAAAAGTTCCTTGATAGCTTTGTCTATTTCCTCTCTTTTAAAGATAGCATTTTCTTTAATTGGAAAATTATCTTTTACTTGGTCAGAAGTTAATACTAAGTTTCCTTCTACATTAATAGTTTTTATTTTTTTATTTTCATATTTACCTAAATTTTTAGCCATAGTTAACGTATTAAAGTCGCTTTCTGCAGCAATTAAAAACATAAAAAAAGTTGAAAATAAAATTACTATAGCAAAAAGTTTTAAACGCTTAAATGTAAATGAAATCACTAAAATCTCCAACGAGTTATTAAATTAAATTCTTGCCCAATACTATTTATATTATCTACTTCGAAAGGGTTTATTTTATACTCAAAAACAAGATTTGCAACCCTTAAGTGATTTAAAAGGGAAACCTCAAATCCAAATTGATGGTCAAAATAATAATGATCTTTAGTTTCTGATATTGTGTTCAGTTTTGTAAGATCATTGAATTTATACGTTACATCATACTTTATAAATAGATTTTTTGATACATACTTCCCTATACTTACACTAGTATTATCAAATACAGAAGCTGTAGTTAAGTCATTATCTATATCTATTAAATTACCAATAACAGCAGGATTTAGGTTAATATAATCAATTCCTAAAAACTGTCTTATCCATCTTTCAACTGGTCTGAGTAGAGTATTTCTTAATGCTAAATCTCCATAAGACATAACAAGTTGTTGAATTTTATCGCTGTCAGCTTCGAGGGATGCTATGCTTGATGATGTAGTTTCTGCATATATTTGAGAGCCTATGTCTTCAGAAGTTCCATTTTGTATAACTCCAGCAAGCTGATTTACTTGATACTGCCCTAGTGCTGGGATAGTGTAGAATTTAATAGGAGTAATGCCACCTGTAACATTAAATAGAAGTTGTGATATACGAGCATTTATTTCCATATAAAGTGTAACATCATAACTACCAATATCAGGGTCAACTGAAGTAAGAGAACTATACGAATAATATTTTGTATGTGTGTATGCTGTTGCATTAATTATGGGGTCAAGACTGTTATCAGTTGGAAATGTTACATTTCCTCTCTCTACAGTGTATACATTTTGTAAATAGTAAATATTGCCACGGCTTATATCAACACTTCCTTCTACTTTCATTCCATCTTTTACGCTATCATAAATACGTATTTTGCCACCATCAACAAGAGAAAAGTCTCCAACTAAATTGTGAGAAACATTAACCCTTTGCATAGCATCTACACTAAAATCCCAATAAATTTGGCTTGCTTTAGAGAATGTTTTTGGAGTATATCTATTTTCTGGCTTTATTGTAATTTCAATGTGAGTGTCTTTTAATACAGCTTTACCTGTCATTAAAACATTACTTAAGTCGCCACCAATATTTAATTCTACATAGGTTGGGCCTTTTGCCTTAATTACTTGTAAGTTGGCATTAGCATTTAAGAATCCTTCACTTGCATCAGATGTAGTAAGGTCAAAGTTTATATAATTTACAAAGTTGTGCGTAAGTTCAGCATCCCCTGTAAGTACTAAGCTTTTCCCGTTTTTTGTAAAAAAATCAAGCTTAGTAATTCTAGCACTATTGCCTTCGAATATAAAGTCTACATTTCCTGTTGTAAATACATCTGAGAAAAATGGAGTTTCTACTCTACGTGCATTGCCCACAAGTCTGCCAGTTATTGTTACATTATCAGTTGTGCCGCCAAGTTTAGTATATAAAACATATTGTTCTCGGTCTACTGTGAACTTAGCTGGTTTTGACTTTTCAGCCTCTATTGATGAAAAAATATCATTATATATTTCAAAGATTTCTAGGTTAAGTACTTTTGATGTTAGAAGCATATCAACAACACTTTCTTTTCCGTGTGTAACTGTTCCTGTTATATTTAATAAATCCTCATTGTCATAAATATATTTTAAATCACTAAATAAAATATTCCCAGAGGTGTTAATAAATCCCTTAATTCCATGAGAACTCTGATTTATAAACGATATATTTTCACCACTATCAATAACTATAGTGCTAAACTCTTGAAGACGTCGTTTGTTTATGCCTATTTTACTTGTTTTTAATCGATACTCAGTATTTCCATTTCCAAGTACACGCATATTATAGTCTATTTCTCCATTATACGTACTTAAATATTCTACATTTTTAATTTCAACTTTAGCACTATGTAAGTCTTCAGAAAAATATGCTTTTGGTACTTTTATACTTGGTCTCTCGGTTACAGGATAATATATTCCGTTTATTCCTTTGAAGTTAACTAATATATTTTTAAGTTCCATTTCTTTTTTTCGATAATACCCAGTAAGTGAAACGTCAGCAATATGCCCGAGTACCTCGAAGTTATTAATTTTTACTTCATCTAAATACATAACAGGGTCTTTAATATTTCCTATTACTGTTATTTTTGTTGATACATTTCCGTACATTCCATTAGCTATATTTAAATATAGAGGGATATCTTTTACTACTACAGTAGCATACATATTGTTAGCATTTAGTTCTAGTTCAGCTGCTAATATTCCATCAGTATAACGGTCATTAAGTATAGTGTCAAACTTTAAAGCTGTATCTTCTGTATAGAGATTTCCTGTTCCTGACAGAGTATTTATTCCATAGTCATATATAATATTCGTAAATGCTATTGTTTTATTTGACATTTCAAACCCTGCATTTGCGGAGAATATAGGGAGATTATTGTTTTTAGCAGTAATTACTCCATTTAAATATATTTCATTGTCGGGTTTGTCTGTATTATTAAGTTCGATTTTAGTTCCGAAATATATCCCATCAAATTCAATATCTTCAGTGGTGGATAAAATAAAATTATATTCTCCATTATCATTTATTCTACCTTGAGCAACTATTTTTTCATCATCTGCTGAGGCATAAAGTATACGGTCTCCATCAGAGTTTTTTTTCATCTCGCCAGATACAAAATATTTTCCTATAGGGCTTTCAACATTTGCAATTAAATCGATATTATTAAAATCATTGTCATAATCAATTTCTCCATAAATGCTCATTCCAGCATAAAGTAAGTCTTTTATAAGGATATTATTTTTATTTAGGATAGCATTCAAGTAAAACTCGTGGTCTTCAGTGTATATTTTTTTTGTTATAAGAGTAATATTATGAGTGTTTTCTTCTTTTACCTCTTTACTTCTTGATAGAGTATAGTCAATTTCTATATCAGAAAGAGGGTCTATTATTCCATATCCTGCTAAAGCTATAAAAAGACTTTGAGGCACTGTACCGTTAACTGACACAATATCTTCACTTTTACTATTCATATATACTGAAGCTCTAAGTGAGTCAGATTTGTTGTCTGTAATGGAATTTATATTTAATACTTCATTCTTTTTATTATAAGATAGGCTGTAGCTAAGTTTTTTGTCTAAATCTTCTTTATATTTAAGTTGATTAAGTGTAATTATAGAGCGAACATTATTTTTTGATGAAGATAAAGGCTTTATATTTATGTCAATATTTAATACTTCATTTAATACTAGAAGATCATCTGTTACTATACTAAACTCAGATGCTAATGGCTCATCTATTGGTATATAGCCTTTTCCCAAAATATTACCTATTTCTGTTTTTATGATAGCATTGTTAATATATAGTTTTTTATTTGTTAGCCCACCATTTGCTTCTATGCCAAAGTCTTCATCTTTTGTATTTATATTGAAACTAAGAGATAATGGACTATCTTTTTTATATGAGCCTTCTAAACTTAAAGATGTTTCTATAAAACTTTCAAGCACATAATTTAAAGCGTTTGCTTGACTATCATTATCTGACTCTAATACATTTTCTAATAGAGACGAAGCTTCTACTATGTCGTATATTTTGTTTAATGTTTGTTTATTAATATAAACATTGGTAATGCTAAACTTAGTGTCATCAGTGTCTATATTATATATAAACTCACCAGTATATTCTTTTTTGACTTTATCTTTTATTGTAAGTATAAAGTCTCTATCATTAAGCTCTGTTTTTGCTTGGTAGTCAAATAGGGAAGTGTTGTTGTCGTATGCTCTTAGGTTTAAATCTAGATTATTTAGGTTTTGTTCTGATTCCATTGCGAGGGTAATAAATGTATCACTTGGTAAAGAAACAGTTGAGTTTATTAAATATTTATCAGAGTTTCCATTTATTTCAAATAATGTAAAAACTGCCTCTACAGGCTTGCTTGCCTCTCCGCCACTTTCTGAAAGACTTATTCTAAAATTATTTATGGTTAATTTTTTATCAATTAATATTTTGAATAAATCATTTAATTCTTTCTTTTTGTCACTTATATCTGCTTCATCATTATTTGATTTAAACATACTGTTATCGATATAGTATGGGTATAAAAAAGCATCATTAACTTTTATTATACTTACTAGATAAAGAGGGTCTCTTTTTATTAAAATCCTAAAAGGGTTTATAATAAAGGATGATTCTGAAATTGCTATAAATGGGTTGTCACTTTCTTTTGAGTATAGTTTTAAGTCATTAACACGGACAATAAAAGGAGATCTAAGTTTTATACTTGATATAGATATACCTATACCTGTTTCTTCTTCTATATAGTCTATCACGACATCAAAATATTTATCTTGATTAACTGATACGATTATAATACCAATAAAAGCAGTTATGATAAATGCTAAGAGTGTGGTCGCCGTGTACATTTTAAGTCGTGAGTATTTACGTAGTCTCACAAATAAGCAACTCCTACTATTGATTATAACTCATATTAGGTATTTTATACTAATTTCTTATAAATTGAAATCCTAATACTTCGCTTACATTATACATTAACACATTTATAGAGTTAATGTAATGAGTTTGTAATTTATTAATATAAAACACTGTAAATTTAATATCGGAAATAGTGTTTTTATGCGTTATATTTTATCTATAGCTTGTTTTCTTTTTATTTTAATGTTATACAATACTAATCGTAAACTAATTATTTAGATAGGAGTTATATATTTATGAAAAAAACTAAGAGATTGATTACTGTATTATTTTTGTCGCTTTTATCAAGCTCGCTTTTGTTTTCTCAAGCTAAAAGTGGCTTTGTATTTTCACTTATAGACAATGGAGGTTTTGGTCTTGTTGATATTTCAGAAGATACTCTAGTTGTGAACGCATCAGGTCTTATTCAAACAGGTTATATATTTGGATTATCTAAGGGGGTGGGTGTATCGCTAGTTACAGATATTGGCTATTCTTATAATTACTCTATTGATATGTTAGAGGATTTCGGGGGTAACACTGATGTTACAGATACTACAAGAGTGCATAGCATACAATTAGGATTAATGCCTTCTTTTAATTTAAGTCGATTTTCTTTTGGGCTAGGTGTTGGAGTTAAGATACCTATAGAAGTGTCTTCTATTCAAACTAGTGATAACAAGGTGTTAGGTGGGACAACAACTTTTGAAAAAGGTGTTGATGGAAACTATAATCCAACTCCTTACTTAAAACTTCAAATGGATTACTCATTATTTATAGATACTAGAACAGCTATCGTTTTTGGACTAAGTGCTCAGTATGACTTTGATTCTAGTGGGAATAATTCAAGTGCTAGTCCTGAAAACTTTTACTTAGGGATTTTAGTAGGTTTAAAGATAGGTCCTAAATTATAATATTAAATTAGTTGTAATTTTATGCTATAAAATTCCGTATATCTACTATTAGTGGTATGTAAAATATATTTGGAACTGCTTATAATGTTGTTTTTTTTATAATAATTTATTGTATGCAGTTGATATTTTATTAATTTATTATTATATTAGAGTATCAAGTTTTAGGAGTAGTAAGTTTAAAAGCACAATTATAAAAACATCTAAATTAATATTTCTATTAATTATATTTTTCTCATTTGTTTCATGTGGTACAGGTAGTGGGTTTAATCCTGTAGATAGTGTTTTTAATAATTATGACTGGGAGAACCTTGGAGGTACTATTTATGACGCTGAACTTCCTGCTTTAGCTTTGGATAATAATGATAACAAGTTCTTAGCACACAGAAAATCCGATGGTAAAGTGTATGTGAAAAAGTTTGATGGTTATTCTTGGCGCGAACATGGCACTAGTGGAAGTATGGATGGTGATGGTTTTATATCAATTGCATCTAGTGGAAGCAGTGGATTATTTTTAGCATATAATTCTAATGCAAATAAAATAGAAACTGGATATATTGATAAAGGTGGTTCTTGGACGCCAGATAGTTCTATTGACACAGGGACTGTGCTTGATATTGTTGTAAAAGTAGATAAAAGTGGTAATAGATTCCTTTATTACTTGAATGGAACTGCTAGTAACGCAGTTGTTTATAAAGGCAAAGTTGACGAGGCATTTGAGGTTTTAGGGGGCGCTTTTGATGGAGTTTATTCTGCCGACTTTTTGATTGATTCAAATGATAGCCCTGTAATAGCTTATGCTAATGATGATGGACTTTTTGTTAAAGTTTGGAATGGATTAACTTGGAGCAAGCTTGGAAAAGGGGCTGCTTTAGACTTATCTGCCACTACTAAAACAATATCTGGAATATCTTTGGCGTCATCCTCTAATGGTAATATATATGTAGCATATGAAGATTGGGAGCATTATAATGCTGTTGCTGTAGATGTCTTTAATTATAAAAGTAAAACTTGGAGCTCATATCCATATTTAAATTTTGCTTCGGCTCCTTCTTTGAAAGTAAATAAAGATGGAATGCCAATTTTAGCGGTGAGAGATTTATCAGCACCATCAAGGGATGATATTGCCAGTGTGTATATTTTTAAAGATAAAAAATGGCAAGTGCTTGGTAGAGCTAGAATAGAGTCTAGTATACTTGAGACTGGTACTCCTATAAGCATGGAAATTGATAGTAGAGATGTACCTGTTATATTGATTTCTAAGGGTACTTCATTTTCAAAAAGTACATCTGTCCTTCAATTGATTGATAAATAATTAGAAATATTAAATTACAGTAGCTATCTACTTGAAATTTTCTGCTATTGAAAATATAATACTTAAGAATATTAAAATGAAACAACTGGATGTTATTAGATGTTAAAAAACAGTCAAGTGCACTTAAGAATTGGAATGTTGGTATCTTTAGCAATACTTTTTTTTGCTTGGATATTCTTTTATATAGTACCAGCTCGCCCTACTATAATATTTTGGATAGCTTTATTTATAACTTTGATAAATGCTACTCTATTGCTTATTGTAGATAAAAAATCAATAATAGGTTTTTTGAAGTCACGTATTGTGCATAGAGCACTTTTAGGTGTCGTATCTCTTTTTATAGTTCTAGGAATACTTTTAGGTATATTTGTTATATCTATAAACTTTCCAATGCAATTTGATATGACACAAAATAAGTCATATACGGTGTCGAAGCAGACAACTGATATACTTTCACGTATAGTGGAACCTTTATCTATTGTGGTTTTAAGAAATAAAAGTTCAGATCCAACTTCGGCTGATTGGAGAGCTGATTTGTTACTTAAACAATATGCAAGATTAAATAAAAATGTAGAATTGCAATATATAAATCCTATTGAGCAACCTTCTGTTAAAACGAAATATAATATGACACAGCTTGGAGAAATAATTTTTATATATGGTAATAATAAACAGGTTAGAGTTTATAGAAGTGATTTAACTGCCCCATCTACTGAGAATAGTGTGTTATTTGTTGGGGAGGAGAAATTTACTCAGACTATATACTCATTACTTGAAGATAAATCGAATTCTGTATATTTTACAGTAGGGCATGGAGAGAGACAAATTAGAGACAAGGGTGGCGAAGGTTTGTCTTATGTTAGAACTTTTTTAGAAAATGAAAACTATAGAGTAGGTGAGCTTAATATTATATTAGAAGATATACCAACTGATGCTTCGCTTATTGTTATAGTGTCCCCTATGGAGCAATTTTCAGATTATGAGTTTAAGAAATTAAGTAACTATGTGAGTATTGGTGGGCGAATTTTACTTTTATATGACAGTGTACTTGATAGAAGAGACTTTAATTCTAATTTAGATATATGGCTTTCTGAGTGGGGATTTGGTGTGCGAGGTGATTATGTAATAGACCCTGTTTCTAGTGTTATAATACCTGTAAACATTGTTCCACAGTATAGAGATCATCCTATAACTAGGACACTTGAGGAAGGTAATGTTTTTGCTTCTTTAATTATAGCAAGAAGTTTATCAAATATTACACCAAAACATGAAGGAACTTTTAGGACAATTGTAGAGACAACTCCACAAGGTTATGGAAAAATGGATCCCACATTTGACTTGTCAAGAGCTCGCTTTAATCCTCGTACAGATTTAGCAGGACCTATTTCACTTGGTATAGAGGGCTCATATCCTGTTGAAGGAAGAGAAGACCTTTTTGGTAAAATAATTATATTTGGAGATGCTACATTTTCTCTTAATGCTTATATAAGTCCTGAAGAAGGGAGATCAGTGGATGTGGCTTTTTCAGGAAATAAAGATTTATTTATGAATAGTGTGGCGTATTTACTTGATGCAAGAGAAAAAATCACAATAAGACCAAAAGAAACAAATATTAGAAATCTTTCTATAACAACTACTCAAGCTAATTTTATTAGGTATGTTACTCAAATAGGGTTGCCTTGTATATTTGGTATACTTGGCATATTGATATGGTTTTTGCGTAGAAAGTCATAAATAGTATTTATTAAGCTTTTTTTACTTTATTATGAATATGTTATATTAGTGTAGAATACTATGATAAACTTGGCGTGTTCTCATAATTATAAGTATATTGAGATTATTAATTAGAGAGGTATAGTACAATATGAAGAAAGTGCTAAGTATATTTTTACTTATTAGCGTACTTATTTATGGTCAAGATGCTGGTAGTATAGAAAATACAAATCCTGTTGTAAATGAAAAAATACAAATAACAATTGAAGAATCCTTAAATCTTGCTTTAGAAAATAATAGAATACTTAAGCAGTCATTTTATGATTTAGAAATAGCAAAAGTGCAAAAAGATAAAACATTTGCTGATTTAGTTGTCCCCTCGCTTACAGTTGGTGGTTCAGTCGCATTTATTAAAAGTAGAGAACTTACAGGTGGGCTTAAGTCAAGCTCTGACCAATATCTTTTTGATGCTAAGTTATCAAAAGTTATTTTTACAGGTCTAAGAAATTGGAATGCTAATGAAAGACAGAAAGTAAATTTACAAATGCTTGAAGAACAATATGACGAAGCTTTAAAAGATTTATCACTTAATACTCAAATATCATTTTATAATACATTTGTTATTCGTGAAAATTATTTAGTATATTTAAGTTCGCAAAAAGCTTTAAGTAATAGGATGAGTTTTACATATATTCAATATAGAAATGGACTGGTTTCAGAATATGAATATTTAAATGCTAAAGTTCAGTTTGAAAATACAAAACCTAATTTATCTACATTAAGTAATAATTATCAAAGTCAAAAATTATCTTTTTTAAGGTCTATAGGTGTTACAAATAATGTTGATGAGGTTGAAATTGTTGGAGACCTTTTCAATGCTACAAATATAGTAGTCCCTGATATAGAGTATGATGAAATGCTTGGGATTATAATGCAAAATAATATAGAATTAAAAAATATGGAAAGTAGTATTGAAATACTTGAATATAATAAAAAGATAGCTCAAAGTTATTTTTGGCCTAATATTAGTGCTTCTTTAGGTGGTTCATACGGGTTTAATGATAAAGTAATTCAAAATGGGGTTAATTTTGCTTTAGAAAGAGAATGGGAGCCTGACTTTAATGTAGGAGTTAGTCTGTCATATTCACTTGATAGCTTATTTCCATTTTCAGCTCCTGCAAAACAAGCTGAAGAGGTCAAGATAAATATTCAGAAGCTAGAAGTTACGTATGATGAGCTTAGAGACACTATAGAGGTTTTTAGTCGTGATTTAATAGCAACATCAAGGTCGAAGTCGTTAATGCTTTTATCACAGTCAGAAAATGTTACTACAGCAGAGCATGCTTACAATATGGCAGTGAGGCAATATCAAGGTGGAACTATATCGTTACTTGAAGTTAATGATGCTGAAATAGTATATCTTAATGCTCAACTTTCATTTATACAATCAATTTTCGAGTACTACTCAAGTACTCTACAGATAATGAAGCTACTTAATAGAAGAGGAGATAATTAATGCCTACTAAATTTTATAAATATGGAATTTTTAATAAAAAAATACTTTTTGTTTTGATACTTTCTTTTTTTATTCTGACTTCTTGTAAGAAAGATGTTAAAGATCGTGGAGAAACTTCTATAAGTGTTTTGTCAGGTATCCCTTTAAGACGTGATATTGAGGCTTTTTTAGACCTTTCTGCAGAAATTAAACCAGTTAAAGAAGTTGATATATCATCTGATGTTCCGGGTAAAATAGTTGATATAAAAAAATATGAAGGCTCATTTGTAAGATATGGTGATACTATTGCTCTTGTTGATAGATTTGTTGTAGGTGCTAATTATACTTATGCTCATGCTCGTAGCCCAATTTCTGGCTATGTTACAACAACATATTTACCTATAGGTTCATCTGTAAGTGCGGGAACTCCAATAGCTAATGTTGCCGACATAACTCGTCTTGAGGTGCAAATTGCTGTTCCTGAACGTTATGTTGAATCGATAAACTTAGGTCAAAAACTTTTTATAAGAGTGCCTTCTTCTCCAGATAAAGAAATTGAAGCTATTATTACTAAAAGAGATTTTGTTGTAAGTACTAATACAAGAACTTTAATGGTTAAAGGGGCAATAGATAATAGAAATAGTGTGCTTCTTCCCGGTATGTTTTCAGATGTTTCGATACTCATAAATGAAGCTAAAAATGTTATAGTTGTACCTAATAGCTCAGTTTTTATTGGGGATGATGGTAAAAATTATCTTTATGTAATAAGAGAAGAGACTCCTAGTGTTGCTGATTCTGGTATTGTAGAGAAGGATAAAGATAAGAATGAGAGCAAGGGGAATCAAGCATTGTATAGAGCGTATCAAAGAGAGATAAACGTCCTATTTGCATCTGATGATAAACTTGCTTTAAGTGGTGGTTTAGAAGATGGAGAAGAGATTGTTATGTTTGGTCGTGAGTTTCTTAATGAGGGTTCTTTAGTAAACCCAATTAGAAATGATAGCTCTATTGCTGGGTATATTGGGACTCAAACTAATAATATGGATACCAATAGTATGAACACTAATAATGTGGATACTAAAGCTGTGGATACTAAAGCTGTGGATACTAAAGCTGTGGATACTAAAGCTGTAGATACTAAAGCTGTAGATACTAAAGCTGTGGGTACTAAAGCTGTAGATACTAATAATAATGTAGAGCCTGAAGCAAATTAAGTTGTTTAAAAGGATTTAATAAGTAATGAATAATTTAATAGATTTATCTGTAAAAAAACCTGTGACCGTTTTTATGGCAGTTGTAGCCATTATGATACTTGGAATTATAAGTTTAAGTAGGCTTGCTGTAGACTTACTGCCTAGCATGGAAATACCTATTATTATGATACGTACAGAGTATGAGGGTGCAGGTCCTGAAGAGGTTGAGAAATCTGTTACAAGAATGGTAGAGACTGCTATTGCTACTGTAAGTGATGTTGATACTATTACATCTAGTTCTGAAGAAGGAGTTTCTAGGGTTATTATAGAGTTTGCTTGGGGTGCTGATTTAGATGCAGCAACTAGTGATGTTAGAGAGGCAATAGATAGAATAAGAAGTATTCTTCCTGATGAAGCTGAATCTCCTATGATATTTAAGTTTTCAACTGATGATATACCAGTTATGGGGCTAGCTTTTTATGGAAGCGACAACTTAGCCGCATTATATGATTTAGCAGATAATACAGTTCTTGGAAAAATAGAGCAAGTCCCTGGTGTTGCTCAAGCAGAAATTGGTGGTGGACTTAAAACTGAAATTATGGTAGATATTGATCTAAACAGGCTTCAGGCTTATGGGCTTTCTATTAATGATATAGTGAGTACTTTGTCTATGGAAAACCAAAATATTGCTGGTGGAAATGCTTATGAAGGGGTTTATAAATATATTTTAAGGACTACAGGCGAGTTTGAAAATTTGGATGATATTCGTAATGTTGTTGTTTCAATAAGCGATAGAGTGCCTGTAAGACTTAGAGATGTTGCAACTGTTTATGAAGGTTATGATGACGACACTAGTATTGTTCGTGTAAATGGAAGCCCTTCTGTTTCTATTGAGATTAATAAAGAATCAGGTAAAAATACAGTTCAGGTGGCTGATGCTATAGAAAAGGAGCTTAAGGATTTAACTCTCCCAGAAGGTGTGGAATATGAGATAATATATAACACAGCTGATAGTATTAGGTCATCTATTGATAGTGTTGTGAGTGCTGCTTGGCAAGGTGGTTTATTTGCTGTTGTTATATTAATGATTTATTTATCAAACTTTAGAACAGTTGGTATTATAACTTTTTCAATTCCTATATCAATTATAGCAACATTTACTTTAATGTATTTTATGGATATTACTCTTAATGTTATTTCATTATCAGGTCTTACATTGGGTATAGGTATGATGGTTGATAACTCTATAGTAGTACTTGAAAATATTTTTTATTATAGGCAAATAGGAAAAGGTAAATATACGGCAGCTATTCAAGGAACGGCTGATGTTGCTCTTGCGATTTCAGCGTCTACTTTTACTACAATTGCTGTTTTTCTTCCGTTCATATTTGTAGAGGGTATGACAGGTGAAATGTTTAGAGATTTATGTCTTACTGTAACAATATCGCTTTTAACTTCTTTAGTAACAGCGCTTACAATAGTACCAACACTAAGTGCTAGAATGATATCGACTGAGCATAATAAACATATTAAATCTTTTGATGAGTTTACAAATAAAATTTTGACTAAAATAGATGTTTTTTATATTGAAATATTAAAAAAGTCTATAAGAAATAAAAAGAAAGCAATTATTTCTACTTTTGCTGTTGTTATTGTTTCTCTTATTGTGGGTTTATTATTTATAGGGAAGGAAGGCTTTCCTACAACTGACCAAGGAGAGTTTCAAATATCTTTAAGACTTCCAGCAGGTACACGTGCTGAACAAACTGATTCTTTTGTGCTTCGTATGGAAAGTGATATTAAAAATGTTCTTGGGGATAAACTCGAAAGAATACAGGCTACTGTAAAGCATAGAGGCACTGATCACAGAGCTAGTATAAGAGTTAAGCTTACTGACCTGAAAACTAGAAAGCCTATTGACTATTATATTGAAGAGGTAAGACAACGCCTTAAAGGGTATCCTGGACGTATAAGCATTCGTGAAATTACTAGTGGTGGACCCGGAAGTGGTGGTGGTGATTCAGGGGATGTTAATATTGAAATTATTGGAGATGACCTTGATAGAGCAGAGGAAATTGGAAATAATATTATAGCGTCTTTAGAAAATGTTGATTCTTTAAGAGATATTAGATTTACTCGGGAAGATTCAAATCCTGAAGTTAAAATAAAGATTAATAGAGACTTAGCATCAAAAATGGGACTAAGTACATACACAGTAGCAAAGGCTATTGAAACGGCTTTCGCAGGTGCTACTGCTACTAGAATAACACCTGCAGGGTCAGCAAGTACTGATATAGATGTTACTGTGAGGCTTAATGAAGAGGACAGACAAAGCATAAATAATGTGGGTAGTATGATGATAACTACTCCTTATGGGATGGTTCCTGTAGCATCTATAGCTGAAGTTTCAAAAGATTATGGACCTAGTGTTATAGAAAGAAAAGATAATAAAAGACTACTTACGATTACTGTGTCTATTTTTGGAGAGTCTCTTGATAAAGCAATGGATAAAATAAAAGGAGCTATAGCAAAGGATGTTTATATACCACCTGAAGTTATTCTAAATTATTCAGGATCAAATGAGGATATGGAAGAAGCATTTGGGCAACTTTTACAAGCTTTAATACTTGCTATCGTTTTAGTATATGCCATTATGGCAAGCCAGTTTGAATCATTGGTAGGTCCATTTGTTATAGCACTTTCTTTACCGTTTGGTGTTGTTGGTGCTTTATTTGGTCTATTTGTTGGAGGAGAAACTTTAAGTGTTTATGGTGGGGTTGGTATTATTATGCTTGTTGGTATAGTTATAAATAATGGTATTGTGCTTATTGATTATATGAATCAACTTATTTTAGGTAAGCATGGGGAGAAGTTTTCTCCTGATAAGGCTGCCATAGAAGCAGGCACTAGACGTATGCGTCCTGTTATGATGACTACACTTACTACTATATTTGGACTTTTTCCTATGGCTTTAAGTTCTGGTGAGGGTAGTGAGCTTTTCAAACCTGTTGCATTATCTGTTTTGGGAGGTCTTTCAGTATCTACTATATTTACTCTTATAATAATTCCTATTATTTATTCTTCTATAAGAAATAAATTTAAGCTAAAAAGTTATGATGAAAAAGACAAAGAAAGTATAGGAACTACATTTAAGCATCATGATAAAAAAGATACAGTATCGATAGAAGAATAGTGTCTATAAAAAGATAAAACAAAAAGGGTTAAAGTGTATAAGCTTTAATCCTTTTTTATATCAAATACTACTTAATATGTTTACTATACTTGTATTGACATATCACTTAACATAACTTATAATTATGATAACTAGTATTTTTTGGAGTTTTTCTATGACACCTTTGTTGAACATTATATTGATTATAGTTATACCTATTATAGTCGTTACTTTATCTAAAGTATTTGAGAAAAAAGAAAGAGGCTTAGGCAATAACTTTGAAGACTTGTTTGTAGAAAAGCAACAAGCTCTTGCTGGTATTGTTGATGAAAAAATATCTGAAGTTAAAGATAATGCTATAGATTTAGAAATAGCTGTAAAAAGAGCAGGTATTATAAGTAAAGCAATAGAAGAGGATTTAGCAAAATTAACACCTAGAATAGAATCATATAAAGATTATGAGGCGGCAATTTCCCAATATCAAGGGCAAGTTGAAGTTTTAGAAGACGCTTATCTTGAAATACTTAATAGAGTAGATACTATTCTTAAAGAACGTCATACAATTGATAAAACATACAAACGTATATCTGACGTAAAAACAAAGGTTTTAGAACTTGAAGGAAGTGTTGGATTAATACAGGACAATCTTGTTAAGTCATATAGAGATAAATTTGATGAGTTTGAGGGAGAACTTTATAAGAGATTTGATTTGCTTACAAGTAATTTGCTTGCTCGTGATGCTCATTATAGTTCGATAGCAGAACAAGAAAAAGAAAAAATTTCAGAGCTTACTGAAGACTTTAAGAATCATGTTTCAAAAAAAGAAGAAATGTTTACGAATCAGCTTACTTCCCTTGCTGAAAGAGCTGCTCGTAATAATATAGAACAGCTTTCTGGATTATTTGAAAAAAGTAGAGAAGAATTATTTGTTAGGTATGATCAGTTTGCTGATGAGGTTAACTTAAAATCTGTTGGAATAGAGAATAGGTATGAGGACTTAAATAAGTCTGGAATTACATTAGAAGAGGAACTTTATGACCTACGTTCATCAATAAGAGATAGACTAAATAATATAACAGAAACAAGCACATTAGAGTTTAAGACTGAAATGCAGAAAACTAAAGACACATTGCTTGCTTCACTTAAAGAAGAGGTTGAGAAACTTGGACTAGAGCGTGATGAGTTCTTAGATTCTATAGATGAGAAAGCATCTATACTTGAAAAAGATTTAGATTCTATGAAAGAAAGATCACATAAACTGGATGAAGACTATATCGCAAAAGCAACAGAAATTGAAGCTACTTTCAATGAACTTAAAACTGACATAAATGATAGGGTATCAAAAGAAATAGTTGTGTTTTCAGATCATATAAAAGATGTACTTGAAAATGAAAGTACAGGTGTTGTAACAATATATAATCAAAAAACTAAAGAGCTAAATGAGCTTACAGATAAAATTGATGATATGAGTAGGGATACTTTAAGCAAGGCAAATGCTAGATTTGACGATATTATTGTTGAGATAAATGTTTTAAGAGACGATGCAGTTATTAAAGCTCAAGATGATCTTGATAATGCTTTAGATAAAACTAGAACTTCAATTATTAATAGTATAAACGACTTGAATAAAGATATTGAAAATGAAAGTGATTTACTTAAAGAAAAAATAGGCGAAACTAATTTCCAAACTAATGAAATACTTTCTATTTTAGAGAATAAAAAAGAAAAAATATTAGATGAAATTAAATTAGAAAAAGAGTATGTATATAAAGATTTAGAAGAGCATTCTAATGGGCATTTGGCTAAGCTTGAAGATGAATTTAATTCTATGCGTGCTACTGTTTGCGAAGATATAGATTTATATATAGAAAAAACTACTAAAGATATACTTCTTGCTGAAGAGAAAATGAGTGATATTGAAAATAAGTTTAATAGCACTAATGATGAAATAGATAAATTATTAGCAGATACAGAAGGTAATATAAAAGAAAAGCTTGAGAAAAAAATAGACTTACTTGAAACTATAACTTATGAGCTTGAAAAAGATGTTCATGATATTAATTCTGAGTTTGCCTCTAAAACAATGGAAGCATATAATAATATCGATACATTTAAAAATGAGATTGAAAGTTATGGGCTTAATTATGTTGGGCAAATAAAATCTGAACTTGACAATATGTTTGATAACTATAAAGATACTCAAGTAAAAGAGATAGTAGAGGATATGGATTCTGTTATAGGCAGAATTGAGCTTACAGAAAAAAGATGTGATGATGTTCAAAATATATTATCTAAAAACTTTACTGACTTACAAAATGAAATGCAGGGTCTTTTAGAAGATACAAAAAATGAATCTGATGCTAATAAAAAATCTATATTAGATTTACTTGGTACTGAATTAAAAAATGCTACATTAGATTTTGATAATATGCTTAACTTAAAGCGTGATGAGATGAATATATTAAAAGGTGAACTTGAGGATGTTTCTCATAGAGCTGAAAGTGGAAAAGAAGTTTTTGAAAAGAATATGCAGAATGTTTATGATGTTGTAGAAAAGAAAGAAAAAGAATTACTTTCAAGTGTAGAAGAAAAATATTTAATATTAGAGCATTCATTAGAAGATATATTGAAAGAGAAAAAAGAACATATAAATGATCTTAATTCTAGTTATCATTCTATGTTTGAAAATACGTCTAAAAATTTAATGGATCAATTTGCTTCTCTTAAAGCTGACTCTAATAATTTATCTGATGATTATAAAGAAAAGTTAGATTCTATGGGTAAACGAATTGAGGGCTTAAATAATGATGCGTCAAACATTAAAGAATTAATAGACACTCAATTTGAAACTATAAATAATAATACAATTAATCTACAGAATGATTTTGAAAAATTTGAAGCTATGAATGAATCATTATCTAAGAAAGCGGATGAGGTTCAAAATAAAGTTGATTCTCTTGATTCTGAAATAGAATCTGTAAAAGAAGATATAAGCATTAAAGCTAGCGATATGTTTATGCGAGTAGAAGACAATGTTTTCAATAATATAACAGAGCTACGAGGTTTAGTCGATGGTGCTATTGCGAGATATAAAGATGAGATTTCAGAGCTTGAACATCATAGGTCAGTAGAAACTGATTCTGTAATAGAGGAAATAAAAGAAAGTTTAGCAAACCAAGAAGCGTTTATAGCGAACAATTCTATTGGGGAAGAGCAGTCGAAAAAAATTAAAGAAGTAGTTGAACGACTTAATGCTATGGAAACTGAGTTTAATAATTTTGCTAGCAACTTAGAAAGCGATAATCCAGAAGTTTTAGAATCGATGCTTGATAAAATAAAACTAGAGATTTCAGAACTTGACTCTGGGTTACATAATTATGTTGATGAAAAAATAGTTGCTGTTGAGGAATCTGTTAGCGTTTTAAGTGATAAAAATGATGATGGTATTGAGGATATTGTTGATAGGATTTTAGCAGTTGATGAGAAACAAGATTCACTTGCGAAAAATATTGATGAGCGATTCGATAAAGTTAATGAGGCATTGGTTAGAAGTGATTCAGATATTTCTAATTACAAAGCGTCTATGGACTCTTTGATTTTAGATTATGAAGCTTCACTTGAAGAGAAAATTAAATCTATAGAAATGGATATTAATAAAATAGCCTCTGAAAGTAGTAGCGTTTTTGAAACTGAAATTAATTCACTTAAGAATTATATTGAAGCGAATAATGATAATATTGATGAGAATGATATATTTGAAAAAATTAATGAGCTACGAGAAAACTTTATTTCAAGTATAGAGAAATTAGAAAGTAAAACTGGTTTACTTACAGATGAGCAAAATCATTTAATGGATCTTTTAGATGTACTTAGGTCTGATGTACTTGAAAGTGTGAAAGATAGCTTTGACTCAAAAGAAAATGAAATAGATAAAAAACTTGTTAGTTTAAAAGAAGAGATAGTCGAATCTATTCCAAGCATGAGTGACATTGCTACTTTATTTGAAACAGAAAAAGAATCTATGTATGAAGACTTAGATAAGATGAAAGAGGATTTAGAAGATAGTAAAAAGTTTGAATCAATATTTGAAGATGAGAAAAATAAGTTTATTGAAGACTTAGATAATTTCAAGTCAATAATTAGAGCGGAAACTTTAGGGTTTGATGACAAAACTTCTTTGCTTATTAATAATATTGAAAGCAGATATAAAGATATTTTGAATGAAGAGAAAAAGAATTGGACAGAAGGTTTTGATAGTTTGATGGAAAAAGTTAATTCTTTTAATGAAAAAATATCAAGTAATGACAGTTCTGTGAACGATATTGTTTCAGAAAAAGTCGCTAATGAAAAAGTTTTATTTGAAGAGAAAATTAATTCTATATTAGAGAATATGAACAAACCTTCTAGCGAAGACTTAGTTGATTTAATAAATAAAGAGAAAGCAGATATTTTATCTAACTTAGAATTATTTAAAGAGGATATTGCAAAAACATTTTCAAGTGTAGATAATATTTCTTTATTATTTTCTGAAGAGCAAAATGGTTTAAGTGAAAAGTTTAATTCTTTAAAAGACGCTTTACTTAAAGATATGCCTAATTTAGAAGACATAAGCAAGTTTTTAATTGAGGGTGAAGATAAAGTACAGGTGCAGTTTGATAATTTTAGAGAAGATATTTTATCAAAGATGCCTGCTATAAAAGAGGAACTTCAAGAAGAGATTGATTCTATTATGTCAGGTTTTAGAGATAGTGTTGATGAGAAAAGAGATAGTATTGAAAATGAATTAACGTCTTTCAAGGACACAATTTCTATGCGAGTAGAGTTTGTGAACGAGAAAACAGAAGAGCTTGAAAATGATAAAGAAAAAATATTGAATGATATTGAAGTTTTACGTCACAGCATAAATGATGATAAAGTATCTAGTGAAGACGTTTATTCTATGATACAAAGTGAGAAAGAAGATATTTTAGTTGGTATGGAAGACTTTAAGGAATCTATTTTAAGTTTAGCTAAAGACCAAAGTAATAGTTTAAGTTTGGTTGAAGACGAGCGAGAGAAATTACTTGACAGCATTGAAGCACTTAAAAATGATCTTGGCTTAAATTATTTTAAGAAAGATGAAATAGTAAATTTCTTTGAAGAACAAGAAACAGATGTAAATAATATTTTTGATAATCTTAAAAAAGAGATTCTAAATAATACACCTGACTTGGCATCCCTTGCCGAGACTTTTAAAGGAGACGTTGTATCTTTATTTGAAGAGTCTAATAATTTATTTAAGGACAGAATTGAGAAACGAGTAGAACATTTTGAAGATTCTTTTTCTGATGCTTCTCAAATAAAAGATTTTTATAGAGATGCTGTAACAGAGGAAGTTTTAAGTTTACGGGAGCAAGCGAACTCTAGTTTAGAATCATTACATGAGAAGATGGATAATGCTCGTGAAGAACTTGATAAGATAGAGAATGAAAAAATAAAAGACATTGTAAGTCGAGTTGATGAGGCACGTGAGAATGTTACTACTTTTATTGAGACTATTAAGGAAGATATTGTAAATCAAGAATCTGAAATTAAAAATCTTATAGAATCTGTAAAAGAGGATGCTAATAATAAAACTAGTGAGATACTTTCAAAATTAGAAGATGATGTTTCAAGTAATATAACAGAGCTACGAGGTTTAGTCGATGGTGCTATTGCGAGATATAAAGATGAGATTTCAGAGCTTGAACATCATAGGTCAGTAGAAACTGATTCTGTAATAGAGGAAATAAAAGAAAGTTTAGCAAACCAAGAAGCGTTTATAGCGAACAATTCTATTGGGGAAGAGCAGTCGAAAAAAATTAAAGAAGTAGTTGAACGACTTAATGCTATGGAAACTGAGTTTAATAATTTTGCTAGCAACTTAGAAAGCGATAATCCAGAAGTTTTAGAATCGATGCTTGATAAAATAAAACTAGAGATTTCAGAACTTGACTCTGGGTTACATAATTATGTTGATGAAAAAATAGTTGCTGTTGAGGAATCTGTTAGCGTTTTAAGTGATAAAAATGATGATGGTATTGAGGATATTGTTGATAGGATTTTAGCAGTTGATGAGAAACAAGATTCACTTGCGAAAAATATTGATGAGCGATTCGATAAAGTTAATGAGGCATTGGTTAGAAGTGATTCAGATATTTCTAATTACAAAGCGTCTATGGACTCTTTGATTTTAGATTATGAAGCTTCACTTGAAGAGAAAATTAAATCTATAGAAATGGATATTAATAAAATAGCCTCTGAAAGTAGTAGCGTTTTTGAAACTGAAATTAATTCACTTAAGAATTATATTGAAGCGAATAATGATAATATTGATGAGAATGATATATTTGAAAAAATTAATGAGCTACGAGAAAACTTTATTTCAAGTATAGAGAAATTAGAAAGTAAAACTGGTTTACTTACAGATGAGCAAAATCATTTAATGGATCTTTTAGATGTACTTAGGTCTGATGTACTTGAAAGTGTGAAAGATAGCTTTGACTCAAAAGAAAATGAAATAGATAAAAAACTTGTTAGTTTAAAAGAAGAGATAGTCGAATCTATTCCAAGCATGAGTGACATTGCTACTTTATTTGAAACAGAAAAAGAATCTATGTATGAAGACTTAGATAAGATGAAAGAGGATTTAGAAGATAGTAAAAAGTTTGAATCAATATTTGAAGATGAGAAAAATAAGTTTATTGAAGACTTAGATAATTTCAAGTCAATAATTAGAGCGGAAACTTTAGGGTTTGATGACAAAACTTCTTTGCTTATTAATAATATTGAAAGCAGATATAAAGATATTTTGAATGAAGAGAAAAAGAATTGGACAGAAGGTTTTGATAGTTTGATGGAAAAAGTTAATTCTTTTAATGAAAAAATATCAAGTAATGACAGTTCTGTGAACGATATTGTTTCAGAAAAAGTCGCTAATGAAAAAGTTTTATTTGAAGAGAAAATTAATTCTATATTAGAGAATATGAACAAACCTTCTAGCGAAGACTTAGTTGATTTAATAAATAAAGAGAAAGCAGATATTTTATCTAACTTAGAATTATTTAAAGAGGATATTGCAAAAACATTTTCAAGTGTAGATAATATTTCTTTATTATTTTCTGAAGAGCAAAATGGTTTAAGTGAAAAGTTTAATTCTTTAAAAGACGCTTTACTTAAAGATATGCCTAATTTAGAAGACATAAGCAAGTTTTTAATTGAGGGTGAAGATAAAGTACAGGTGCAGTTTGATAATTTTAGAGAAGATATTTTATCAAAGATGCCTGCTATAAAAGAGGAACTTCAAGAAGAGATTGATTCTATTATGTCAGGTTTTAGAGATAGTGTTGATGAGAAAAGAGATAGTATTGAAAATGAATTAACGTCTTTCAAGGACACAATTTCTATGCGAGTAGAGTTTGTGAACGAGAAAACAGAAGAGCTTGAAAATGATAAAGAAAAAATATTGAATGATATTGAAGTTTTACGTCACAGCATAAATGATGATAAAGTATCTAGTGAAGACGTTTATTCTATGATACAAAGTGAGAAAGAAGATATTTTAGTTGGTATGGAAGACTTTAAGGAATCTATTTTAAGTTTAGCTAAAGACCAAAGTAATAGTTTAAGTTTGGTTGAAGACGAGCGAGAGAAATTACTTGACAGCATTGAAGCACTTAAAAATGATCTTGGCTTAAATTATTTTAAGAAAGATGAAATAGTAAATTTCTTTGAAGAACAAGAAACAGATGTAAATAATATTTTTGATAATCTTAAAAAAGAGATTCTAAATAATACACCTGACTTGGCATCCCTTGCCGAGACTTTTAAAGGAGACGTTGTATCTTTATTTGAAGAGTCTAATAATTTATTTAAGGACAGAATTGAGAAACGAGTAGAACATTTTGAAGATTCTTTTTCTGATGCTTCTCAAATAAAAGATTTTTATAGAGATGCTGTAACAGAGGAAGTTTTAAGTTTACGGGAGCAAGCGAACTCTAGTTTAGAATCATTACATGAGAAGATGGATAATGCTCGTGAAGAACTTGATAAGATAGAGAATGAAAAAATAAAAGACATTGTAAGTCGAGTTGATGAGGCACGTGAGAATGTTACTACTTTTATTGAGACTATTAAGGAAGATATTGTAAATCAAGAATCTGAAATTAAAAATCTTATAGAGATACAGAAAGGAATAAAAACTGAGATAGATGATATCAGAAAAGAAAGACAAGATTTAGTTAAGTTTATAGACAATAGTGAAGGTGATATTAAATTACAAATTGATAAACTTACAGATAAAATTGTTGTGGCAACTGATATAGCTCAAGAACGAATTAATGAAAAAGAAAATGAATTGGCTTCAAGAGTAGAGGAAACTGAAAGGTATTTATTAAGTATAGAATCTAAACTTACTTCAGCACATCAACTGCATTTAGAGGAGTCAAGAAATAAAATTGATGACTTGCTTAATACATTTAATGATGAGGTTAGTCGTGAAATTGTGGACTTAAAACCTAATATTGAAAAATTAGTTAATGATTTCTTGAGAGAAGAGCTTGATTCATTTAAGGATTTTACTGATGCTAAGGCTGCTGTAGAAAAACTTGAAAATTTACTTGTTCAAAAAATTGATGATATGTTTACTCTAACAGAAGATAAAGTATCTAAAAATATGAAAGATATTGAAGTTCGTTTATCTGATTATCAAAATATTTTATTAGATGAGTTTAACAATTCACTAAATATTGAAACTGAAAACTCAAAAGATAAAATGGAGACATTACAAAATGATAGCTTAGCTAATCTTAAAGTATTTTATGAGAACTCTGAACGCTCTTATTCTGAAAAACATAATGAGAAATTAAACAGTTTACATAATATTTTCTCTAATGTGGAAGATGATTATAAAAATAAAATAGAATCTTTTACAAATGAAATTAATATGACTAAAAATAATATAGTTTCATCGGTAGAAGACACTATAGCAGATTTACAACAGGCATTGACATTGAAAGATATGTTTATTGATGGAATTGAAGAGAATCAAAAAGATGTTGAAAAAATTGAAGCTAGAATAAAGACTGTAGAAAATGAGCTTGAACCTTCTATTCAAAAACTTGAAAATATTATAAAAGAAAAAATTGATAATATATATGAGCAAATGGATGAGGCTAAAACTAAAGTTGAGACAGGTGGTAAAGAGTTTAAGGAAAACTTGAAGGATATTAATTCAAAGTTCTTAGAATCATTTAATGAGCGCTTAAAGAAAGTTGATGATATTATAGAAGATACTAATCTTAAATCTACTAAGTCTATTGATGAAATAAGTTCTAGAGTTGATGCTGTGTTAGATGAAAAGTCATCACAGTTTGATGCACTAAAAGCTCATTATGAAGGTATGTCTGATTCATTAGAAGCATTACGTGAGTCCATAACTGAGGCTATCAATAATAGAATAACTGAAGCGAATGATATTATTGATGAAGGTGTTGCTGGTATAGAAAGTAAATCTGAAGAAAAATATGAAAAGTATATAGAAAGATTAAACTCTAACCTAGAGCAGACATTATCAATTTTAATGAAAGATGCTAAGGAATATATACATGAGGCTAAAGAGTCAATATTAAAAGATAGCAAGAATGACTTAATTGAGACTGGAGAAAAATTATCTGATATGACTAATATTGTGTCGAACCTAGAAAAAACACTTGAGGAATATGGTCAAAACTCAGAGTATAGATTACAAGCTTTAGATATTGATATTAAAGATAAAACAAATATCTTGATGAATGATTTAGCTAAAAAGACAGAGGACATAAATGAACAAGTTACAGGTGTTATAGAATCTATTAATACATTATCTAAGGATAATAAAAATAATATTGAGTCAGAGTATGATTCTTTAAAAGAGAAAATAGACTCTATAGCTTATAAAGTTGATTCATATTTGTCAGACATGAAAGTGTTTGATAATGCTGATGCTATGACTGAGAATATTAAAAACGAAATAGAAAATTTACGAGTTCTATTAAGTGAGACTAATGAAGGTAAAGAAAGCATTACCCAAACAGTGGCTGAGTTTAGCTCTCTTAAAGATATGCATACAGAGATACTAGAATATGCTAATAATATTAAAAATGAAAAAGCAGAAATAGAGGACACTGAAGAAAAAGTTAAAATGCTTATTGAACTTTCAGATGATATGAAAGAAAAGTTTACTTCAATAGCTGAATATAATTCTAAGATAGAGACAACTGAATTAGGAGTTAAAGCAGTACTTGATCTGTCAAATGATATTGAAGATAAGCTTTCTTCATTAAAGGATAAAGAAACAGTAATAGTAGCGACATTGGATAATGTTGAAACTATTGAAAAACAAACATTTGATATATTCTCAAAAATTAATGATATACAGCATAAATTAAATGATGTTGAGGATAACAGAAATATATTAATGGATAAGTTACAAACTGTAGAGCAAGATGCAGCTAAGCTTCATAAGAATGATAAGAAAATACAAACACTTATAAGCCGTATTGAGCAACTTGAGGTTTTAATAGACGAGATAGGAAATCAGCGTGATACTTTGATGAAAATGAAAACTTATTATCAAGACCAAGATAGTAAAGTTGAAAATAATTTAGAGCGTGCTGATTATGCTATTAATTCATTAGAGGCATTACTCAAAAATGTTGATCAATATCTTTTTGAAGATGGTATACCTTTGGTTAAACCTACTAATAAAAAAGTACAATATAAAGGGGCTGATTCTAAAAAAGAAAAACTTATAGTCGATTTATATAAAACAGGTTGGACAGTTGACCAAATTGTGTCTCATAATAATTATTCTCGTGAGGATGTTGAGGCGACCATTAATGGTTGGAAACGAAAAAGCTCGAATAATCAATAAGAGTGTATAAAAGTATAAAGCCTAGAATAAGTATTATTTATTTTAGGCTTTTTTATTGTGTTATTAAATAGAGTTAGATGGGTGAGTGTCGTTACGATGTGCCCAATCGAAAGTAATGTTAGCACCACTTATAGATTTTATCCATATTTTTACAAAATTATTGGTGTTATCTTTAAGAACATATACTCCGTTTGCTATAGCAGGTATAGCACTTGAGTCAAAGTCAGTTGCATAATTATTATTTGTTATTATTGTAATATTTGTAAAACTCGATTGAGTGCCAAAATACTGTATTTTATAAGCACCTGCAGGTTGAATATTACTGCCAGTGATGTTTGCTATAACACCTGTAGCAGGTATATTAATAGAAGTGTCTGTTATAGTTCCTTCGAGTCTTGGTACAACTGTGTATGTAGCGTTTATTTTAGTTTCAATATAGCCATTATCAGCAAGATCATTAGTGCCGTAAGCCGTTAAAGCTATAGTATATAGAGTTCCATTCACATAAGTACCCGGTGCAGGTAAATAGAAAAGCTCTCTAACATGGTTTTCATACCTTACAGTTGGTAATGCTCCATCAGTTCCAAGTTTTGCATCTGTCGGTTGTGAAAAATTGTCTACATAAATATTAAAACCAGCAAAGTCTGAGGCAAGAATACCTGATATAAAATTAACAGTAATTCCACCGTTCCTAGGTACTGCTACTATCTCGTATGGTGGGTTATACTCATCAAGTATGGTAATTAAATCACTTTCGCAACTATAAAATAGAAAAGAAAGTAATAAAATGATAAAAATTCTATTCATAAAAAGTCCTAATAGCTCAATATATCATTAGCTGTTTGTAAGCAGTAATCAACTACTATAGTAGAGGTTGTTGTATTCACAGACTTCACAAATATTTTACCATGCAAAATGTCACCGCTAACATTTTTTCTTATTAAGTATAGTCTACCAGCGGATACTTGTAAATCACCTGTTGTATAACCACTTTCAGGAGCAGTATTAATATCAGTTAAGCTAGTGGCGGTTCTCATTTGCATAGTGCTACTAGCATTTCTTAAATAAAGTGTACCACCAGTATTTACGAGTGTTGCCATATCATGTGTTTGAATTTCCATAGTTCCATTAACAGTAACAGTTTCTTCTATAACTTCATATCTTGGAGTAATACCTTCTGCTATATGAAAGTCATCATCAGTAAAAGAGCTTTCTCTTGTTGGTGCAATTTGATATGATGACACCCAAATATACATAGGCAGCCCATTTGCTAGGTCACTAGTATCAAGTTCATTTACTCCTTCTTCTCCTTGTTTAGTGGCGTATAATTTTTTTTCTATGGTGAATCTATGTTTTCTAATATTAGCTGACCTATTGACACTTATTGTAGGAAGTTGTTGTTGCTCATTATATATTCTGTAGAGGCGAGGGTTAACATCATCTCCAAAATATACATTATATCCACTAAAAGCAGGTTCGTCATTTTGAGATTCAAACTCAATTGTTACGCTATTTTCTCCCGGTATGGCTCTCGTAATAAAAGGTTGATTTAAATTAAGAGCTATTGTACTTGCGTCAGGAAGTCCACATGACAGAAATAAAAAAGCTATACTGAATATAAAAAATATTCTTTTAATAGTAAACATCATAGTTAATGATACTATAAATTTGTCTTAAAATCAAGTTCTTAAACTATACCTATTTATTAAGATGTATAATTTAATGTTTATATATGTTTGATTTATTCTATAAATAATTTATAATTTAGTTTGATATATTGGTTTTTAGTAATTTTTATATATTTAAGGAATTTCATAATGATAAAAAAATATGTATCGCTTTTACTTTTAGTTACTTCATTTTCTTTTGTATACGCGAGCTCCTTGTCTGCAGATATGTCCGATAAACGTTTTCTTTATGTGAACTCTGAATCTTTACCCGAGAACTGTTTGGAGTTTTTAGACAAATATTTTGAGTCTTATTCTGTAGCACATGCTCGTTTTGATGGTAATTATACAGTTATGCTTAAAGGGAGTATTACAATTAAATTTGACTCTAAAGGGAATTTAAAAAGTGTGTATGCTAGTTCTATTCCTGTAACTTCTTTTATAGATAATAAAATTTTGACTTATATAAATAAAATGTATAATAATGTTTCTATAACTTATTATGGAATAAAAAAAGATATGTATGAGATTAAGCTTGGTAATAAAAAGAAATTATTTTTTGATAGTAGCTTTAATTTTGTAAAAGAGAAGTAATAAAGTGTTAATCAACATATAATGTATTGCTTTTTATACAAACTGATTTAATATACTTTTATTACATTTTAAGAAGGAGGATATTTATGTCTATAAAAGATGATTTCAAAGGTGCTTTTTATTCAGGTATTGGAGTTTTTATTAATGGGAAAGAAAAAATAGAAGAGGCTGCTCGTGAGTTTGCTAAGGACAATCAACTTGCTGCTGAAGATGGAGAGAAGTTTGTGAAAGATGCTGTTAATAAAGCAACCGAAGCTAAAAATGATCTTGAAAAGTTTGTTGAGGACAAAGTAGATAAAGTAGTTGAAAAAATGAACTTTGTAAAAAAAACTGAATATGAAGAGCTTAAAAAGAAATACGATGAGCTTGAAGCGAAAGTAAAAAGTATTCAAAAATAATTATTTAGGCATAGTTTTGAAACAAAATAAAAAATACTCTAAAATAAAACGCACTAGAGAAATAGTGCGTATTTTAATGTATTATGGATTTACTGATATATTGGCGGCAACTCCAATACTTAAAATTATAGGTGAACCATTAGCTAAGTTTAAGAAAAAAAATAAAGAAGAGCTTACAAGAGGGGCTAAGATAAGGCTAGCATTTCAGGAGCTTGGAACGACATTTATAAAACTTGGACAAATACTTTCAAGTAGAAAGGATTTAATTCCAGATGATATAATATATGAACTTAGCAAATTACAGAATAAAGTTGAACCTTTTTCTGAAATAGAATCAGTGGCTATTATAGAAGAAGAAATAGGCGACACTATAGATTCTGTTTTTAAGTATTTTGAGTATAAACCTGTAGCGAGTGCTTCGATTTCACAAGTGCATAAGGCGGTACTTCATAGTGGAGAAGTGCTTGCTATAAAGGTTAAACGCCCAAATATAGAGTCTAAAATATTTGTTGATATTGAAATTATGTTGTGGATAGTAGACTTGCTTGAAAGACATGTGGAAGAGATTGCTATATTAAATCCTAAAGTTTTTTTAAGAGCATTTAGTGAGCAACTTCAAAAAGAATTAAACTTCACCTATGAGAAAAATAATCTGACAAGATTCTTAAATTATTTTAAGGATGATGAACATATTAAAATTCCTAAAGTCTATAAAGAGTATTCTACAAAAAACATACTCACTATGGAGTTTATAGATGGAGTGAAATTAACTGACATAGCGAATCATCAATATAAATTTGATAATAAACTTATAGTTTCAAAAATAGCTGACAGTATGCTTGATCAAATTTTTATGATAAACTTTTTTCATGCAGACCCTCATCCGGGTAATATCTTAATATTAGAAAATAATGTAGTATGCTATCTTGATTTTGGAATGGTAGGAGTTATTCCTCCATCACTTAAGTCAGCTTTAGTAAATATTATGTATTCAATACATACTGCAAACTTTACAAAATTGTCTCACTCAATACTTGAATTGTGTGATAATAAAAAGTTATCTGATTTTGATGGATTTAATTCTCGTATATTTTTGTTTATAAATAATTATATAGATATACCAATTTCTGATATTAGTATAGAGCAAATATTCAATGAAATTATATCAACATTGAAAGAATTTGATTTATCAGTATCTCCTTATTTTATGATGATGGTTAAGTCTGCTGTCGTTCTTGAAGGGGTCGGTAGAATGCTTGATAAAGATTTTACTGTAATTGATCATTTAAATCCATTATTAAAAAGATACTTAAAAGATAAAATAACACCTCAAGGTATTGTAAAAGAGTTTAAGGATATAGTTTTAGATTATAATACAGTTCTTAAAAGTATTCCCGCCGACATAAGCGATATAATTGCTATGACAAAAAAAGGGCGCATGAAAATCGTTTTAGAACATAAAGGATTAAATGCATTCTCTAAAACCCTTGACAGTCTTGGCGACAGGCTTAGTTATTCTATAGTTCTAGCATCACTTATTATCGCAAGCAGTTTAATAATAGCATCAAAATCACCTCCATTTTTTTATGGAGTACCAATTATAGGTATGATAGGTTTTGCTGTGTCTGGAATATTTGGCATCGCAATGATTATTGGTCGCTTTATTAAAAAATATATTCAAAAAAAATAAACTTTATTTATTTTTAAGAATGAGGATGACATTTATTGTAAACTTCAAAAAGTCTTTTATTTGTTACATGTGTATACTTTTGAGTAGTGGATATAGATGAATGCCCTAAAAGTTCTTGAATAGCCCTTATTTCAGCATCATTAGAGAGTAAATGAGTTGCGAAAGTGTGTCTTACTGTGTGAGGCGAGAAGTCTGTGCCAAGATTGCTGTTTAATATTAATCTCTTCATAGAATCTCTTACCGCCCTATCACTAATAGCAGAGCCAAATCTATTTATGAATATGCTTTTATGACTTTCATTATGCTCTTTCATAATAACTTCTCTTTTTATCATATACTCATCCCAATTATCAAAGACAACACTTAGAAGCGGTACTTCTCTAACCTTAGAGCCTTTTCCAGTAATACGTATAACTTTAGATGATTTATTTATCATGCTTGTAGTGATAGATACAAGCTCTGACACTCTAAGACCTATAGCATAAATAAAAAGAAACATAATTTTATCTCTAAAAACTGTGAAGTCATTTTCTTTTGTTTCTATGTTTAATATTTGGTCAACTTCAGAAAGTGTTAGAAATCTTGCAAGATATTCTTCGCTTTTAGGATTACTCATTTCTATTATGGCAGTTTTGTCAGATATTTCATTTCGTATAAGATATTTATAAAACTTTTTTATTGATGATAAATGTCTTGAAAGAGTTATGTTTTTAAGATTACGGCTTTTAAGTAATTCTAAATATGACCTTACAGTAGTCTGGTCAGCACTATTAAAGTCGCCATTGTTTTTATGAGCAAAATCGATATAATCTTTTAAATCTTTTGTGTAACTGCTAATGGTGTGAACCGCATAACCTAATTGTTCTAAATGCTCGCCGAACATGTGTAGTATTGTATCAATATTATTTATAGGAAAAACGTTTGAGCTATCATTTCTTATCATTATATAGTAAACCTTTATATGTGCAAACATTTCTTGAAATGTGTTATAGCATTATCGAATAAATGTTGTTTATAATTTACTTAGTATGTTAACAAGAATAGCTAAAAGTTAATTTTTTCTGCATCAGAGAAAAGTTCGTCTAAATTGTAGTACTCCCGACCTTCTTCTGTGAAAATATGTACTACTAGAAATCCATAATCAATTAATGCCCAAAGAGAGTCAGAGGACTTGTTGTCATTATTTCCATAAGGTGTGATACCATTATCCTTAAAATACCTATAGACATAATCTATTCCTGCTCTCATTTGTGGACCTGATGATGCTGTAGCTATAATAAAAAAATCAGCTATCGAGGATTTTTCTTTAAGGTTAAGTAATACAATATTCTCTAGCTTTTTATCATCTATAGTTTTCGTAGCCCCTTTACATAAATCTAAAATACTTTTATCGTTTAATTTCATAATAATCATCTCCTAGTATCATTACAGTATCGTTTAATACTCTTCTATCTGTTTTCGAGTAAATACGTGTTATTTTTCCTTCGTTTGCAACTAGGAAAGATTTTTCTAGTTGTCCACCTCTAACTAAAACTACGCTATTAGGAATATTGACTGGAAAGTTACCATACTCTCCTGCTAAAAATCCTCTATAACGCATTCTAATATTTATACTATCAGCAAGCCCACCAATACCTGTAGCATTAAGAACTATAAGGTTCACATCTTCATTTGAGACCCTACTTTTTTCTGTTTTAAGACCAGTATAAAGTGCAAGTTCATCAATTTGTCTGATAGCTACTCTTCCTTCTAAAATAGGTTCAAGAACACCATAATTGTTGATGTTTCCATCTAAAGATTCTATAATAAAAGAACTTTGAGTTGAAAGTGACATAATTTTAGCAATAGCTTTTAGATCAATAAGTCTCAAATTACTGTCTATGCTTTCACTCATTTTTTTAAGTAATCCATTTGAAATTATTGCTTCTCTAAGTGTAGGTTCTTGTATAAACTTTATAAAAGTATTCATAAGTATATCTTCTAGTTTATAAAGTGTTTCTCTTGCTTTATAGCCTTCCATTGTGAGATAATTTATATAGGCTAGAACCTTATCACTTGTAAAAAAATATTCCCCTATATCTACTTGTAAATAGTGTGATTTCTCTTCATTTACATAGTTTATAGGTTCTTCAATATACATTCTAATTCCACCTAAAAGATCAATAATATTAGCAATTCCTTCATTATTAATCGTTATTTTATAAGTGAGTTTTTTTTCAAATGTATTTTCTATTGCCGAGAACACGTCTCTTTGTCCAGCTGTTTTATAATGATCAGCTAAAGAAATAGGCAGGTTGTTTTTATTTTTCCAAAGCCCCATATTATTTGGAATTCCAATAAAACTTACTCTACTGTGAAGACTAGATAATACTCCAATAAAAGCACCATAACTTTCATCATTTTCATCTATAAACAGTATTGAAAAATATAAAGGCTCATCTTTACTTTTACTTTTATTAATCTCAGTTGTAAAAAAATACCAGTGAGCAAAAAATAAAGATGATAAAAAAGCTAGAAATATAATTAATACAACTATAGTAGCTTTTCTATTAGTAGTTTTTATAGAGTTTATAGTTTCTTGTTTTCCTCTCATACAACTACATAATACAGTAATTGTGTTAATTGTCAAATTTTATTCTTGATATATTTAAATTAATAATGTATTCTATAATAAGTTTGTTTTTATGATAATTCAAGTATTATGTTTACTAGTATATTTAAATAATTTTTTGGAGGTATAAAATGAAAAAATGGACTTCACTGATATTTCTTCTAATGTTAATGGTTTTTGCTACTTCATGTTATTTTACGGATTTAGATCCTGATTATGATTATGATGAGGATTATGATTATGATGAGGATATACTTTATTTCAAGATTGATGGGTTCGGTATTAAGGGAGAGCCTATTTTGAAAGTGGTAACTGTTGCTGATTCAGTAATAACAAAAATTAAACTTTCTAGTTTAGAACGTGGTAATAATATTAAAGCAACTGTTTCTGGAACATCTGGTATAGCTACTGCTAGTGTAGGGGTTCTTAGAGAGGCTGTTCTTGATGCTTTTAAAACTTTATACCCAGTTTCGTCAGGAAGAGCTGTTCTTGATACTGATAGGTATATTTCTAGAAATATACTGAGTAGAGATATTACAATAAAAAACTATGTTGGTTCTATACTTTATGATAGTAAAAAAATAGAAAGTGGCGATGAACTTACTATTAGTGTTTCAATTCCATTAAAAAACGGTATAAGAATCGAAGGTAATAGATATCTTTTTATAACAATCATTGTAAAGGCTTAAATATTTAATAATAAAACAAAATAGGTAGCACTATATATATTATAATGCTACCTATTTTTATATATACTTATTCTTAAAATACTAAACTATCTTTTCATTAATAATGCTTATAAGTTCAGGTATAGTTTTCTTTCCAAACTCAACTATCTCATCATTAAGGACAAGGCAAGGAACACTCATAATTTTATACTTATCCCTAAAAGAAGGGAAGTAGTATACATCAAATGTTTGTGCCTCAATGTTTTTGTTTAGTAGAGCAAGTCTGTGAGATGCAACAACTAAATCAGGACACATTGTGCATTCAAGAGATATTATAACCTTAATATTAACTTTTTTTTCAATACTCTTTATTTGCTCAATTACGGCACTTTCAAGTGGCTGCCCTGGGCCTGCTGCATTATATAAAGCAAGTATGAATGAGTTAAACTCATGCCCACCGGGTAATGCATTAAAAGAAACACCAGTATACTCACCACTAGAATTGTAAAACTTCATAGATGGTATATATTCACCCTCTGTCTCTTTTATTACTTCTATATTAATCTTGTTTGTTAATGGCTTAAACTCATTCAAAAAATTACGGACATCCTCTGATGGTTTTCCATTATCAAGATATGCCTTAATTGTAATATTTGATTCAAACTTTTCAAATATTGGAGCAAGGTCTCTCTTTATGTCGTCGCTGATGAAGCCTTGAGACTCATCATCTTTACTACTGTGATTAATAGTAGTGGGAGTATCATTGCTTGATTGTTTTGCTACTTCAATTGGTGTTCTTTCTAAATTAAGTCTGTCATATTGTTCAGATACATATTTTTCAAGTGAAGTTGCGGCAATTGCACCATCAGACACCGCTGTAACAACTTGTCTTAGTGGTTTAATGCAAACGTCTCCTCCTGCATATACTCCGTCAATATTAGTTTTCTGATTTATGTCAGTTATAACATAACCTTGTTCATTAAGGTCAATTATACCCTTAAACATTTCAGTTGCAGGATCATAACCTGCAAAAACGAATATACCAAAAGTAGAGCCTTTCTCAGCATTATATTCCCAAGTCTCACCTGTTTTGTTATTCTTTATTTTAGCAAATGAAAGCATACCGTCTCCACCTGCCTCAAGAAGTTCTGTGTTATAGTATATTTCTATTTTTTCGTTTTTAGATAAATGCTCAACAACAGAATCAGCACATCTAAATTTGTCTTTTCTAACAAGTATCTTTACACTTTTAGCATAAGTTGTTAAAAATAAAGCCTCTTCAGCGGCAGCAAATCCGCCACCAATAACAAATATGTCAAGACCTGTAAAAAATTCACCATCGCAAGTAGCACAATATCCAACTCCACGCCCTCTAAACTCTGACTCGCCTTTAAATCCTATTGTTTTAGGATTAGCACCTGTTGCTATAATCACACCAAATGCTGTATAGTCGCCTTTATCAGTTTTAATAGTTTTCGTTTCTGAAGTGAGGTCGAAACTATGAACATTTGATGTTAAAAACTCAGCACCAAAATTTTCAGCTTGTTTACGCATCGTGTTTGATAGTTCAGAACCACTAGTTTGTATTATTCCAGGATAATTAACAACGTCTGAGGTTATAGATATTTGTCCACCAAAATTTCCTTTTTCAATGAGCAATACTTTATATCTTGCACGTGCGGCATATAAAGCAGCGGTAAGACCCGAAGGTCCACCGCCGATTATAATAATATCATAAAAATTATTCTTAGAGCTATTCATTTAATAATTCCTATTAATTATAATTGTCCAACTAAATCTAGACTAGGCTTAAGAGTGTCTTTTCCTGGTGTCCATTTAGCTGGGCAAACTTGATCGCCATTTTTAGCTACAAATTGAGCTGCCTGTAGTTTTCGGAGTAGGTCATCAGCATCACGTCCAATGTTTCCATCAGTAACTTCATAAGCTACAATTTTGCAATCAGGATTTACTATAAAAGTTCCTCTTTCTGCCATTCCAGATGATTCAATTAAAACTTCAAAATCACGTGCTAATGCATGAGTAGGGTCAGCTAAAAGTGGGTAATTAATTTTCTTAATTGTTGGTGAAGCATCATGCCATGCTTTGTGTACAAAATGAGTATCACATGAAACTCCATATACTTCACAACCCGCTTTCTTAAACTCTTCATATTTGTTTGCTAAGTCTTCAAGCTCTGTTGGGCAAATAAATGTGAAATCTGCTGGATAAAAGAAGAATACACTCCATTTACCTTCTATACTTTTTTTTGAAACCTCTACAAATTTATCGTTATGATAAGATTGTACTGTAAAACTAGCAATTTCTTTTCCTATAAGTGACATAATATACTCCTAAATTTTTTTTTGTATGTTAGTATAAGTAACAACTTCCTGTATTCTATAGTTCTTAATATTAAATGTCAATAGTTACTAACTAATAATTTTTACTATTAATAAAAAAATTAAAGTCTATTGAATTAAAATATAAATATGCTATTATCAAATTAAAAAATAGGGGTATTAATAAAATAATATGAATATACTAGATGATATTTCTTTGGTCTATAAAGTTGCAAAATATTATTATATAGATAATTTATCACAAGCAGAGATATTTAAGAAAACTAATATATCTAAACCACAAATATCGAGAATACTAAAAAAAGCAAGAGAAATTGGTATTATAGAAATAAAAGTTAATATGCCTTTAGATATGAACTTAGACAACATGGTTAAAGATATAAAAAAAGAATTAAATCTTAAAGACGTAATAGTCGCTCCATATTCAAAAGATAATAATATGCTATATTCTATTTCAGGGGACTACTTATGTAACAATATTCTGAAGTATAAAAATATTGGTATAGGGTGGAATAAATGTTTATATAATATAGCCCTAAATTTATTACATACGCAAGAAGAATTGGAGATGACATTTTATCCGTTGGTTGGCAGTATTGGTGTAACCAACCCTTATCTGCAAGTAAATAGCATAGTAGATAGATTCGCTGAAAAGTTTAGGTCAAGAGCATATTATAATATATATCCAGTTCTAATGGAAAAAAGTACAATTAGTGATCATGCCTTGGTTGATTTAATGCAAATAGAAAGATCTTGGAGTAACTTAGATTGTGCTATAATATGGGTAGATGGTAAGTTTGATTTAGATAATATTTATGTTAAAGAGTTACCTGTTATAAAAGAATTTAATATTGACTTTAAAAATATTTGTTGTGGTATTTTGGGCTCATTCTTTTTTAAAGATGGTAGCGAGTTTGAATTCCCTGAAAATTATTATGTAAATTCAATAAGTATAAAAACATTAAAAAACATTGATAATGTAATAGCTGTTTCTACAGGTATTAAAATGGCAGAAGCACTTGTATTTGCTGCCAAGCATAAATATTATAATACTCTTATTACAGATGAAATAACAATAAAGTCTATTTTGTCTTATTTAGAAAAAAATTAAATTGTTCTCTATATTTTAGGAATAATAATTCTAAAAAATATTTCCCACTAATATATTAAACTCACCACGAGCTTTTCAGTAAATTTTTATTTATTAAGTATAGTAAAAAAAAAAATCAACTTTATTTTGTATTTGTATTGACAATTTAATTTTTATGTATTAAACTCGATTTAAGAAATTAATTTCAAAAATAATTTCAAAATTTTATTTGGAGAGATAAAAATGACAAGTAATAATTTAAAAGCTTCACTTTTTATAGGTACTTCTCTTTCAATGCTAGCAGGTTGTAGCGGAGAAGAAGAGGTTAATTATGCGGTAGAAAAACCTAATATAGTTTATATAGTAATAGATGATATGGGGTATGGAGACTTGGGTGTATATGGGTCATCTATAAATACTCCAAATATAGATGAGCTAGCAAAAAATGGCTTGCAGTATATAAATTACTTTACAAGCCCTTTGAGCTCTCCTAGTAGGGCATCTTTACTGACAGGTAGCGAGGCTAACAAAATAGGAATGGGAGTTGTAAGTGATATTGATTTAGGTGAAAGAGTGCCAAATATTCATGGTAGAATATATCCTGAATATGCACCTGTTACACATACATTAAAAGAAAATGGCTATACAACCATAGCTACAGGGAAATGGCATTTAGGTCCTTATGAAGAGTTTAGACCAAATGGGGATAAATATCATTGGCCTTCTGGTAAGGGGTTTGATGAAAATTATTCGTTTATAGCAAGTCAAGTTAATCAATTTGAACCGGGTGGTATGATTGAGGGAAATGAATATGTAATACCTGATACATCAAAAGAAGATTATCACTTAACAAAAGATATATTTGATAAAACTTTAGAATACATAGATGAAGTAGATAAAGATGAACCATTTTTTGCATATATTGGACTCGGGGCTTTACACGGACCTTTTAATGTGGCTAAAGAATATATAGACGCATATAAAGGTAAATTTGATCATGGTTGGGATATTGAGCGTGAAATGATTCTTGCCCGTCAAGTAGAACTTGGGATAATGCCTGAAGGTACAAAAGTGCCTCCACGTGATAAATCTGTGTCAGCTTGGAATACGCTTAGTGAAAAAGAAAAAGCAGTAGCTGCACGTCACATGGAAACTTATGCAGGATTTTTAGAGTACACAGACAAAGAAATTGGAAAGTTTATTGCGGAACTTAAAGAACGTGATGAGTATGACAATACAATATTTATATTTGTTTCAGATAATGGAGCTAATTATAATGGTGGGGCAACAGGAAGTTTAATGGCGCATGCTAATGAAAATCTTTTTGTTCATGACACAGATACTCAGTATGAACTTATGGAAAACTTTGGAAATAAACTTTATGGTACTCAATATAATATTGGTTGGGCGATGACTTCAAATACTCCTTTCCGTTATTATAAAACAAAAGCTCATTATGGGGGTGTCAAAACAGCTTTCATTGCGTCATGGGCAAATGGTATTAAAAATCCAGGGCGTTTGGTTAATGAGATGGTTGCTGTTTTTGATATAAGTCCAACCATACTCGATGTTATAAATGTTGAACATTTAGAAACTGTTAATGGAATTAAACAAGAGCCTATGCAAGGAATATCTTTTAAAGAAAGTTTTGAGTCTGAAGAGCCTATGCTAAACTCACGTAAAAAAATAGCATTAATGATGTTACTAGATAGAATGTATGCTGATGGAAGTGGGTATATGATAGTTACAAACCCATATAGTCAAGAATGGGAACTTTATGATATAGCAAATGATCCTACTCAAGTTAATAATTTAGCTAAAAATATGTCTGATATACTTCAAAAAATGGTTAATGAGTATAACACTAAAGAAAGACGTGAGTTTAATAATTCTGAAAATTTATTCATGGATATAGTTCAAGGTGTAGACAAAAAAATTATAATTGAACGTTATGGACAAGTTGCAATAGATGTTTTTAATAGCATAGAAAATGGTGCTTCTCCAACAGAAGAGGCAAGCGAATATATTAAAATACTTAAATTTTTATCTTTTGTGCCAGAGGATATAGGTTATGCGGGTGTTGGAACTATTTGGTATAGAAGCCCTGAATCACCTTTGAGTAAAAAAGAATATATTTACACTAAAGATGAAGGACATTTTTTCTCTCTTGTTGTTCCAAATATAGCAGTGGTATCTCATAATGTATATGTAGAAATAGAAGTACCTCTAAATCCTAGTGGCGTAATATTTGCCAATGGCGGTATTGACGGTGGATATGTTTTATATATTAAAGATAATAAATTAGTATATGAATATAATTATTTGGGAGAAAAACAAAAAGTTATTTCTACTAAAGACATAACAAAAGGAAAGCATGATATAGAAATAGAGTACAATAAAAAAACAATGTCTAGCGGTGATATTAACTTAAAAGTTGATGGAGAAATTGTAGCAAGCAAAGAGAGTTTAAAAACGTTATCTACAATGCTCTCTTATGATTACTTTAGTATGGGTAGTGATGTAGGCTCTAAGGTTAGCTCTGATTATACTGATGACTTTGAGTTTAATGGAAAAGTTAGCCGTGTGAAAATAAGTCTTAAAGATGATTTACTTGATTTTTAAGAATACGCTTTAATTAAATGGAGATTATTAAATGAATAAATATATAAAAAATACCTTGCTTTTTAGTGGAAGTCTTGCTTTAATTAATTGTGAGTCTAGAGAATCTAGTCAAAATGTAAATAAAGAGGACAATATAACACCTAGTAGTTTGGCTATGCCATTAGAAGATGCACCAAATATAATTTATATAGTAATAGATGACATGGGGTTTTCAGACCTTGGAGCTTATGGATCTGAAATTAGCACACCTAATATAGATAAATTGGCAGAAAATGGTCTTAGATATAATAATTTTCATGTAAACCCTATGAGTAGCCCAACAAGAGCATCATTACTTACAGGAAGAAACTCACATTCAGTTGGAATGTCGAGGCTTGCTAACTATTCACTAGATGTGCCTCATGCTATGGGAGAGGTTACCGAGAAAGCGGCGTTCACACCAAAGATATTAAAGAAAGCAGGTTATAGCACTCTCGCAGTAGGTAAATGGCATTTAGCACCTGCATGGGAATTGTCAGCAAGTGGACCTTTTAACAATTGGGCATTAGCAAAAGGCTTTGAACAATTTTATGGGTTTATGGATGGCGAAACTGATCAGTATTATCCTGAACTAGTTGAAGGTAATGCATATTTAGAAATTGAATATGAAGATGATTATCACCTTACAGAAGACATAACAGAGAAAGCAATAAGTTATATTCAAAGTGTAAAGAGTGTGGACGAGGATAAACCTTTTATGCTTTATTATTCTACAGGGGCACAACACTCACCTCATCAAGTTCCAAAAGAATATGCTGACAGGTATGAAGGCGTTTATGACATAGGTTGGGATGAAATTAGAAAACAAAGATTTGAAAGTCAAAAAGAACTTGGAGTGATACCAAGTGACGCTTCATTAGCACCACTGAATGAAAATGTTCTCACTTGGGATAGCCTTGATGAAGACGTAAAAAAATTGTTTGTAGAGTATCAAAAAAATTATGCAGGATTTTTAGAGCATACTGATGAAAATATTGGGCATTTAATTTTAGCATTAGAAGAAATGGGTGAGCTTGATAATACAATAATATTTTTAATATCAGACAATGGGCCTTCTCCTTCTGGAAAAGCAGCAGGTACATTAAATAGTGTAAATATTAAAAACGGTTTAACATCTTCTTTAGAGGAGGATATTAAATATATAGATGAAGTTGGTCAGTCTTCTCCAAATTATCCTACAGGTTGGTCGCAAGTTAGTGCTACACCTTTTAGATACTATAAAGAAAGTGCTGATTATTTGGGAGGTATTCGTGTTCCTCTTATTGTTTATTATCCTGATGGTATTGATGAAAATAATAAAGGAAAAATACGCAATCAATTTTCTTATGTTACAGATATTGCGATGACTGTGTTTGATGTGTTAGGTTTAGACATGCCTAATGAAGTTGATGGGGTGTCGCAAATTGAGATGCAAGGCTATAGTTTAGTAAATACTTTTAATGACTCGTCAGCTGATACAGGTAGAGAAATACAATTTTTTGAAACTTATGGCAATCGAGGACTTTATTATAATAATTATTTTCTTTCTTCGGTTCATAAAAAAGGTGATGATTTTGAAAATGATACTTTTAAGTTATATGATTTAAGTAAAGATTATTCTCAGCTCACAGACATATCATCTGAAAATGAAAAACAATTAAAATTAATGATAAAAAAACTTGATGAAGAATTAGAAAAAAACTTTGCATATCCGCTTGACGACAGAGGACATGTAGATCTTCTAATGGCACAAGTTAAAAAAGATATAGCAGAGTTTGGAAACAGTATAACTTTATATCCAAACACTTCTTTAATAAATCCTAATATATCTGTTTATCCAACAGCATTTAATAGAAGCCATACAATAACCGCCTATATAGACAGAAAAAACATATCAGAAGAAGGTGTACTTATCGCATTTGGTAATAGATTTGGTGGGTATACTTTTTATATAATGGATAATATGCTACACTATGAATATAATTTTGATAGGAAACCTGCTACTTTAATGTCTGAAATAGTAGTTCCTATAGGTGAGATTAAACTTTCTATAGTATATGAAAGAGAAAATGCTCAAAGTGGCACGGCAACACTTTTCGTAAATGACAAAGAAGCAGGAGAATTATATATAGATAATGTTTATCCACTTGTTCCAAGCTCTACAGATGGAATGAGTATTGGTCGTGATTTACAAGATGCTGTAAGCTCTAACTATAGAAATAAAGGACATTTTGAATATAATGGAGAATTAGAAAAAGTTATTATCGACTCTAAAGATGATTTTGCTTTTCCTAAAAAGAAGTAGTAAAACTAAACTAAACTAAAATAGGATATTATATTTTTTTATGAATAATAATTATGGCTATCATTTAATGGCTAAACCTATGGGGGCTGTTTGTAATCTTGCTTGTAAATACTGTTTTTATCTTGAAAAAAAAAGCTTATTCAAAGAAAAAGAAGATTATAGAATGCCTTACAACGTCCTTGAAGCTTATGTAAAAAATTATATAGAAACTCAAAATGTACCTTTAATATCATTTGTGTGGCAAGGTGGTGAGCCTATGCTTATTGGTATTGATTTTTATAAAAAAGCTATAGAATTACAAAAAAAATATTCTGCGGGCAAAAAAATAACTAACTCTATACAAACTAATGGTATTTTGATGGATGATGAGTGGGCGGTATTTTTTAAGAATAATAACTTTATGGTTGGTTTAAGTTTAGATGGACCAAAGCATGTGCATGATAAGTATAGAGTAGATACTAATTCTAATCCTACATTTGATAAAGTTATGAATGCACTTGAAATATTTAAAAGCCATAACATAGAATATAATATACTTGCCTCAGTATCACTTTACTCGTCTCTCTATGCTCTTGAGATTTATGATTTCTTCAAATCGAATAATATTAAGTTTATTCAGTTTACACCTTTGGTTGAAAGGTTGCCCGATGAAAAATCACAAACACTAGGTCTTCATTATTCTATGCCAAATAGTACACAAAATAATGTCACAGATTTTACAGTAGACCCTATAAAGTATGGCGACTTCCTAATATCAATATTTGACAAATGGGTTAAAAATGATGTTGGGGAAATATTTGTGATGAACTTTGAATGGGCATTAACTTCATGGCTTTTACTTCCAAATACTATATGTATATTTAGTGATAAGTGTGGGGGATGTGCTGTCATAGAACATAATGGAGATATATACAGTTGTGACCATTATGTTTATCCTGATTATAAATTAGGGAATATTGTAAATGATGACGTATATAAATTAATGACGTCTCAAAAACAAGTTGACTTTGGTGAGAGTAAAGAAAAAAACTTGCCCGAAAGTTGTAAATTATGTGATGCTTTTTTTGCCTGTAGAGGTGAATGTCCTCGTCATAGATTTAATTTTTTTCCGTCAGGAGAATATAATAAAAGTTATTTATGTGATGCTTACCAAAAATATTTTAGACATATACATCCATACATGAAAGCTATGAGACAGCTTATTGAAAACAATTTGCCTGTAAGTGACGTAATGACATTAGATAAAAATCCAATAGTAATAGTAAACAAGAAATAATTAATGTAGTTTAAGTTATTTTATTAATTTTCTATAGAAATGCTTGCTTTTTAA
>CAMRCO010000003.1 GCA_947040945.1 uncultured Spirochaetia bacterium | reverse complement strand
GCATTTTCTAATTGTGAGAGAGCTTTATTTAAGGTTGTTCTAGAAGTTGCTATATTAAATCTTATAAATCCATCTCCATTATCTCCAAAAACAAAGCCATAATCTACAGCAATTTTAGCTTCATTAACCATGAAGGCGGATAATTCTTCTCTTGATAAGTTTAGTTTTCTAAAGTCAATCCATACCAAATAAGTTCCATCTGGTTCTATGACTGAAAGTTTTGGAATTTTTGTATTAATATAATCTGTCATATAATTAAGGTTACTGTCTAAATGCTCAATTAATTCTTTAAGATAATATTCTCCACCAGCTTTTAAGGCGGCAGCTAATCCGTACATGCTAAGTAATGATACTTTAGGGGCTTCTATACTTTGTATTCTTTCTCTTAATAGAGTATTTGGAATAATAGTAAATGAAATAGCCATGCCCCCCATATTAAAGCTTTTGCCTCCAGACATACATGTAATAGTGTTTTGTTCTAGCTCTTTAGATAAAGAGGCAATAGGGGTATGTTTTCTTCCCTTATACAAAATATCACAATGTATTTCATCAGAAATAATAGTAATATTGTTTTTAAGACATATTTCACCATATTGAGTAAGCTCTTCTTTTGTCCAACTACGTCCCACAGGATTATGAGGGTTACATAAAATTGAGCCTTTGATTTTGTGAGTGTGTCCACCGAATTTATCAGACTGAATAAATGCTTTTTCTAAATTCTCAAAATCCATAGTATATTTATTATTTTCAAATTTTAATTTATTATCAACAAATTGGCAACCATTATTTTTAATTAATCTGAAGAAAGGATAATAAACAGGAGACTGTATAATTAATTCGTCTCCAGATTTCGTGAATGACTGTATTGCTAAGGAAATAGCAGAGCAAACATCATAATGAAGTAAAATTGATTCTTCTTTAATATCCCAGTTAAAATCTATCTTCATTTTTTTTACAATTTCAGACAGTAATTCTGGAATATAGCCCGTGTATCCAAGTATGGGGTGTTTCATTCTTTCAGTAATAGCTTCAAAAACTTCAGGTGGTGTTTCTAAATCCATATCTGCTACCCACATAGAAATGAGATCATCTGCTCCAAATAATGTCTGATTAAAATCCCATTTTGAAGAACTAGTTCCTTTTCTATCATAAACTTTATTAAAATCTATTTTTCCCATATTTCTTTCCTTTTTTTACTTATATTCGATACGAATAGTATAGTAATATATTGATAATAAGTCAATTTATTTAAATGGTAAAATAGAATAATTAATCATAATTTAATGCACCTATAATACTCGCAGCACAAAATAATATCGCAGCAAATACCATAATTAAAGTTAGTTTTAATCCAAAGAAAATAGCCCCTATAAACATTCCTATAATTGATGTAGATGCTAATATAATAGCAGCCATTTCTGAAGGAATATTTTTTTGTGCTATAAATTGTAAAGCATTAGCAACTACAAAAGATATGAATCCTATAAAAAACATTGGAAAAAGAGGAAGCTCAGTTATATTTTGAAAAGAACCTGTCAATGCAACAATTGGTATATACCCTAAACAACTTATTATACTTTGAATCAGTATGAATGACACTACAGGAATTTTATCAGAGCATTCTTTAATCCAAATAATTGATAAAGCGTAACATAGTGTTGTAAGAAGAGCAAATATATCTCCTATATTAAACAATATTACTCCTTTTGGGTCATAATTTAATATAGTATTACCAAGTAAGGCTAAAAATAAACTAAAATAAATCACTTTAGGAATTTTTGTTCTTTGGAGAAAAAATTGTAGAATTGGCACAAAAATAACTGTTAATCCAACAATAAACCCTATACGCTCTGGAGTAGACCATTTTACAGAAAGTATTAAAAAGAAATTAGCAAGTAAAAGTATTACAGCAGGTTTTGCAGCATAAGACCATATATATATTGTTAAAAATGGCACCTTGCGAATGATGGCATAATTTAATAGAGTAATACTTGATAATCCATAACTACAAAAAGATAGGAAAAATGGAATCCAACCATTACTTTGTGCGGCATTTATTACCCAAATATTACTTGCAAATACACTAGCAGCAGCAAGCATAACTAAATAGTACATAACTTCCTAATTCCTTAAATATTTTTATATTAAATTTGAAAATAAGCTAGCTACAGATGCAGTCATCCAAGAAGCTCCTGCCCCTAAAAATAGAGAGATAAATCCATATCTAGCATAGACTTCTTTTTTGTTTTTGACATAAGGCGATACAGTTCCTAAAACAATAGCAACTGTTCCAGGGTTTGCATAACCACAAAGAGCAAAACTTGCGATAACAATAGATTTTTGTTGTAAGTTTGAATCTTTAATTAGTTCTCCTAATTGTGTAAAAGCAACAAATTCATTAACAGAAATTTTTGTTCCCATAAGATAACCAATTTTAAATATATCTTCTAAAGGAGTTCCCATAGCATAGGCTAGAGGAGCAAATATAGTACCAAATATTGTTCTAACACTACCTGGTATTATTCCTGCAAATTCTCCATTAGAGTTTTTTGCACCATTAAATATAGACAAAAGTAAATTTCCATCCACATAAGCATCTAATGCTCCCAGCATACCATTAATCATAGCTATTCCAGATATAAATACAATCAAAGCACCTCCCATAAAAAGAGATATTTGTACTCCTTCAGAAATACCAGTCATAACTGCAGTAAGTGGTTTTCCATGGTCAGAGCCTTCAATAATTGTAATATCCTCTCCTTGTGTTAAAGGTTTTTTAGTTTCAGGTACAAGAATTTTTGATAATGCGATTACTGCAGGTACAGACATAGCACTAGCTGCTAGAAGATGAGTTGCTGAGATACCAATAGAAATGAATGCAGCAAATAGACTTGCTGAAATAGTAGCCATTACACCAGCAGTCATAACAACAATTTCAGAATCTGTAAGCTCATCTAAATAGCTTTTTACAAAAAGAAGATTATTACCACCTAAAGGTATGCTTCCTATACTTACAAGAATTTCTGCTCCACTAAGAGGTTTTATTCCTAAAGACAACATATTCCAATTAATAAATCGAGCAATACTACTAATTGTTTGGTTAAGAAACCCTAAGCTATCAATGACAGAAATAATTGCTGTAAAAAAGATAACAGACACTGTAACATCAATAGCGAAAACCCATCCTACTGAACCTGTATATAAACCTCCAAAATAGAAAGCTCCACCATCTTTGGCATAAGACAATATATTTGTAATGCCATCTCCAAATTCTTTAAAGAAATCAGCTCCTGTCATATTTGTTGCTATAAGATTACCAAATATAGAAATACATACTAAAATTCCCGTGATATTTGCCCAGTACTTTGGAAACTTAACTTTAACTTTAACTTTGTCTTTTAGTATTAAACGAATAGAGCCAATAGCTATAAATAAATACCAAATTAAATTTCTTGCGATAAGAGAATAATCTTTTAGTAGACTAAATATAAATGCTCCTCCTAGCATAATAATTAAAGCACTAAAAAATATTATTAATCCAGATAAAGGCTTTTTTTGGTTTATAATATTAATATTGTAAGCAACAATTGCAAACATATATAAGAATAAACAACTTAAACTAATAAGAGGTGTTCCTAATATCATTCCTGCAATAATAAATTGCATGCTAACACCCCAAAGCACCAATTTCCAGTCAATTGCTTTCCTGTTCTGAGAAAATATATAGGCAATTACTATAAAAACTATAACACCTATTAGTCCTTGAAAATTCATACTACCCCCCTATAACTATATTATTTTTTTATTAAGCTTGATAATAATAAACTGATATATTTTTGACGATCAATTGTACGTAAACGAGTTACTTTAGGTACATTTTTTTCTGGGAAAAGATAATTATTTTCACGATTATTTATGTAGTCATAAGCTGTATAGCCACGCATTTTTCCTTCTAATTGTACTTCGACTGGAATAGAATCAAAAGTAAATAATTCTGGATATAATATATACATAAAAGGTAATACATCATAGATTCTTGCAGCTTGAGGAGCATGGCTTTTAGAAATACGAAACTCAAGAAGTGATAAACACCATTCATCTAATTTCTGTTTAGAATTAAATTCTTTAAGTTCTTCAGATGTAATATAAGCATAGGTATCTGTAATATCAATATCACTTAATACTAAAGGAATTTGGCAAGAAAATACAACTTCTGCAGCTTCGGGGTCAACATATATATTAAACTCTCCATAAGGAGCAATATTTCCACAAGTTCCACCACCCATAATTAAAATTCTAGAAATTCTATTTTTATATTCTGGATAGTGAATAAGAAAAGTGGCGATATTTGTTAGAGGACCTAATGTAATTATTGTTAAATCTTCTTCTGTATTCTTAAAATATTGTATTAAACCTTCTAAAAAATGCCCATTATCAGGATATGTTTTTTCTAATACAATTGGACCTAAATTAATACCATGAATATGCCCAGCATTGATAGAGCGTCCTAAAAAAGAGTAGCTTGCTCCCTTATATACAGGAATATTTATATTGTAATGTTCTAGTAATGCTTTTATATTATTTACAGCTGAGTGTATAGGGAGGTTTCCTGATACTGTGCTTATACCTATAATATTAAATTTTTGCTTAAAAATCCAAGCTAAAGCTATAGCATCATCTACTCCAGCATCAGTATCAATCCAATAATTCATAATGAGCCTCTTCATTCAATTTATTATCATATTTAAATATAATATACTCTGTAATTCAAATTTCATTTTAACAAACTCTTTCAGTTCTGTCAATAGATTATCTCTAAGTTAGAAGAAAGTTCTTAGGATTTTTACTAGTCTATTTAATTACTTTTTTAAATAATTTATTAAATAGACTTTAGATTTATAGCGATATTTCGATTGTTTTATAACATTTTTATTTCTTTTTTCAATGTTGCTTAATTTATAGCATTGTTTAAAAATTAAATCAGTTAAATGTATGGAGTTAGCTCCACCAATTTCCATGGCAGTACGGCATGCTGCACAATAAGAAAGTATATGCCCTGTTGTTGAGCTATTTATTCCAGATTTTGATAATTCTTCATACTGATAACCCAGCTGATTCATAATGAATCGTACACTTTCGTGAATTTCAGTATTTTTCCTTGTGGGGTAAGAGTCGTGAATATTAAAAACAATATCACTTTCTAATCCTATTTCTTTTTGAATATCAGGAACTACTAGTTTAGAAATTATCTCCCATAAAGATGTAACATGAATATTCCATATTTATTAAAAATAGTGAAACAATTTTGACAAGCAACTAATAATTATTCTGCTCCAGTTTCAGCAATTTTTTTATTTGCTAAAGCAATACGTTTTGTAAACTTATCTTTCTGCACCATAGACTTTGTTGGTTTTCCACAATATATTTGCAAAGAACCAATATGTAGATAATGAAGTTTATGACTTTGCCTTAATTATTTTAGTTCGGAGAGAGTGGGATTTGAACCCACGGTACTTACGTACACACGACTTCCAATCGTGCTCCTTAAACCGTGCTCGGACATCTCTCCATGTGTATGTGTGCCTGAGAGGATTCGAACCTCCGGCCTTTAGAACCGCAATCTAACGCTCTATCCAAACTGAGCTACAGGCACATAATATTATTATAGCATAACAATATTATTTTTGCAAGCAGTAAATTTATAAAAATAAAATCAAAATCCTCTTTTATATCAGTATATTACAAGTACTGCTTATAGTAATATTTTGTTGTTAATGTTATTATAACTTGTAAGATGTCAATTAATGTTATTTATAGGCATCTATTCTGTTATTATTGAATAGATATATTATAAAAAAAACTATTGACATAATAACAATATATTGTATATATATATGAGTAAAATAAAAAGGATACTAGATTATGAATGTTAATCTTTCTGATAATGCTGTACGTGTTTTAGAAAAACGCTACTTAAAAAAAGACTCAAATGGACAGCCAACAGAAAAACCTATAGATATGTTTAAGAGAGTGGCTAATAATATTGCAAGTGCGGATAAAATATTTGATGAAGATGCTGACATAACAAAAACAGAAGAAATGTTTTTGAATATGATGTTGAGTAATAAATTTTTTCCAAACTCGCCAACATTAATGAATGCAGGGCGTGACCTACAACAACTTTCAGCTTGTTTTGTGCTTCCAGTGGGAGACTCCATGGAAGAGATATTTGACAGTGTAAAAAATGCTGCTTTAATACATAAGTCGGGTGGGGGAACAGGTTTCTCTTTTTCCCGCTTAAGAGAAAAAAATGGTGCTGTAAAATCAACTTCTGGCGTTTCAAGTGGTCCTGTATCATTTATGAAAGTTTTTAACTCAGCCACAGAGGTTATAAAACAAGGTGGCACTAGGCGTGGTGCTAATATGGGCATACTTAGAGTTGATCATCCAGATATAATGGAGTTTATACACTGTAAGTCTGACAATACTGAACTTAATAATTTTAATATATCAGTTGCCATAACAAAAGAGTTTATGGAGGCGTTCAAAGAAAAGACTAAATATAAACTATATAGTCCTCATGACTATGCTGTTAAAGGAAAAGATAGAACTGAGGTAGGAGAACTTGATGCTAATATGGTATTTGATACTATTGTTAAGTTAGCATGGAAAAATGGAGAGCCCGGTATTGTTTTTATTGACCGAATTAATAAATACAACCCAACTCCAGCACTAGGAGATATGGAATCGACTAATCCTTGTGGAGAACAGCCACTTCTTCCTTATGAGGCTTGTAATCTTGGATCAATTAACTTAAAAGAATTTGTAGAGGGTAGTAAATTTAATTATGATGATTTAAAAGAAGTTGTGCATAACAGCATTCATTTTTTAGATAACGTTATAGAAGTTAATAATTACCCAATACCTGAAATAGACCGTCTTGCTCGTGGAAACAGAAAAATAGGTCTTGGAATAATGGGCTTTGCTGACACATTATTTTTACTTGAAATGGCTTATGACAGTGAGGAGGCTGAGGCATTTGCTCATGAAGTTATGTCTTTTATACAAAAAGAATCACATGAGGCAAGCCAAAAGTTAGCTCTTAAGCGAGGTAATTTTGAATACCATGATAAAAGTATTTTCAAAAAACCTATGAGAAATGCTACAACAACAACAATAGCACCAACAGGTACAATTAGTATTATAGCTGACTGTTCGAGTGGAATTGAGCCTATATTTGCCTTAGCATTTAAAAGAAATGTTATGGATAATCAAACATTAGTTGAAGTGAATAAAACGTTTTCTGACATTGCAAAAAGAGAGGGTTTTTATACTGATGAGTTAATGGAGCTTGTTGCAACTAGTGGAAGTGTGGAGAATATTGAAAGTATACCAGAAAAGTGGAGACGTATTTTTAAGGTTTCACATGATATAAAGCCTGAATGGCATATAAGAATACAAGCGGCGTTTCAAAAATATGTTGATAATGCGGTGTCAAAAACAATTAATTTTCCACATACTGCTACAGAGAAAGATGTGCGTGATGGATATTTACTTGCCTATGAGCTTGGTTGTAAAGGTAGCACAGTTTATCGTGATGGTAGCCGTGATAATCAGGTTCTTACTGTAGGAACTGTTAATAAAGATGTTGCTGCAACTGAAGAGTGCCATGCTAAACCTAGAATAAGACCAAAAATTACTTTTGGCTACACCATAAAAATTAATACAGCTTGTGGTAAACTTTATGTAACCATAAATGAAGATGATCATGGACTATGTGAAGTGTTTGCTACAATTGGTAAATCTGGTGGATGTGCTTCAAGTCAAGCTGAAGGAATATCGAGACTTGTTTCACTTGCTTTAAGAAGTGGGCTTGATGTTTATCCTATAATAAAACAACTTAGAGGAATACGTTGTACATCTCCTATTTGGGAAGATGGCGAGCTAATACTTTCTTGCCCTGATGCTATAGGACGAGCCTTAGAAATGGCTATGGATATTAGAGAAAATAGAGAAAAAGGAAATGTTTCTGATATAGAAAATATTGTTAAAGCAAAAAGAAGTAGCATAACATATAATAATACTGGAGGAGGAGGTGAGACATGCCCTGAATGTTCATCAACTCTTGATATGTCGGAAGGTTGCATGACTTGTAGAAGTTGTGGATATTCTAAGTGTTCATAGAATAAAGTTCAGTATTAAAATTAGGAGTTTTTATGGAACATATTTATGATGATGAATGCATTTTTTGTAAAATTATAAAAGGCGAAATAAAGTCGGCTATAGTAAAAGAAAATGAATACTGCATAGCATTTAATGATGTGTCGCCTAAGGCAAAAACACATATTTTAATAGTTCCAAAAACACATGTGAAAGACATTATGTACTTAGATGATTTTTATATGTGTAAAGTTCTTGAGACTATAAAAGAAATTGCAAGCGAACTTGGTTTAGATGAAAAAGGTTTTAGAGTAATAAATAATTGTGGAAAAGAAGCGGGACAATCTGTTTTTCATGTACATTTTCATTTGCTTTCAGGTAGTATTAAGTTTTAATAAAACATATTTAGGATTATAATTTATGATAGATAGTCATTGTCACTTGACAATTATATCAAAGAAGGCTAAAGAAATAGAGGCTCTATTAAAAAGAGCAAACAAAGAAGGCATTTTTTATTTTATTGATGTAGGAGTTAATCCAAACGATATTGAGTTTAGGTTAGAATTACTTAGAGATGCTGAAGGCGTATATCTTACAGCAGGCTATTACCCTGATTATGCGAGCCTTTATACTGATGTCGATTTAGATGCTTTTAAACTTAAAATAAAAAAAGCAAATGAAAACAAAAAATATTTATATGCTGTAGGTGAAATTGGGCTTGATTATTATCATAATGATTTAAACAAAAAAGATCAAAAAATATTCTTTGCTAAATTAATTAATGTAGCAAGTGAGGTTAATTTACCTATAGTAATTCATACAAGAGATGCGTTCAAGGATACATTTGATATTTTGAAAGAAGAAAAACATCCTGAAAGAGGAATACTTCATTGCTTTACAGGAAATGTTAAAGAAGCTAAAAAAGCATTAGATTTGGGATATATAATATCATTTTCGGGCATTGTAACCTATAGTAAAAGTGATTTTTTAAGAGAAGTTGCACAATATGTTCCAAGTGACATGTATACAATTGAAACTGACAGCCCTTATCTTACACCTCAAAAACTTAGAGGGCGTTCTAATGAGCCTGCATTCATTCCTTATATAGCTGAAGTTATTGCTGAGTGTAGGGGAGAAAGCCCTAGTTTTGTTATGAAAAATGCATTAGAAAACACAAGGCGAGTGCTGAACTTCCCATTAATAGATTAGTTATTATTTATAAAAATTTATTTACAATTAGCGTAATATCATCAAACTGACTTCTCACTCCTCTATATTCTATTGTGTCGTCTATAATAGCTGCGGCTATATCTTTTGATGAGGCTTCTATATTTTGTTTTAGAATATTTTTTATTCTATCTTCACCATATTCTTCGTCTTCTGTGTTAAATGTTTCTGTTATGCCGTCACTAAATAAAACAATAATTTCACCTTCTTCATAATTTATTGTAGAGTTTTGATACTCTGCATCTTCTATAACACCCAAAGGTTTACCATTTGTGCGTAATTCCAATATTTCATTATTTTCTTTTTTTACCAAATATTGAGTCAAGTGCCCAGCATTTGAATATGTTATTTCTTTTTTTTCAGTGTCTATTATAAGTAGGAATACAGTGACAAACATGCCCGACTTAGAATCTTTGTACACCTGTTTATTAGCATATTTTAATATATTAGCAACATCAGTATATTTTGAACAGTAAACTCTAATAATACTTCGAGTCATAGTCATAAAAAGTCCAGCTCTAATCCCTTTTCCTGAAACATCAGCAACTACAATAGCATACTTATTATCTTCTAATTCTATGAAGTCATAAAAATCTCCACCAACATTTTCACTAGGAATACTTTTTGCGGTTATGTCAAACTTATCATGTGCAGGAAAACTAATAGGTAAAATGCTTTGCTGTAAATTGCCAGTAAATACTAACTCAGCTGATAATTTTTCTTTTATCCTAGATTCCTCAAGTAATTTAAAATGATTATAGTTTTCAGTAATTTGCTGCACAAGCATATCGAAAAGGTGTAGGTCTTTTAATCTAAATGGTTTATTATTTTGTCTTTCAGTAGCAGAAACAAAGCCTATAATCTCATCATTAATTATCATTGGTGCTGATAGAAAACTGTTTGTATTATATCTTAATTTTTTATTTATCTTAAACCTATTGTCATTATCCATATTCACAGAATATATGGGATATTCTGATTCTAGTATTTTAGAAAGTACATTATTTTTTAAGGTTACAACACCATTTTCAACTACATCAGAATCAATACCTATTGCACACTTAAACTTAAATATATTGTCATCATTTTTAAGTATAATAGATACTCTATGTACTTCAAATGCCTCACATATGACGCTCATGTTTTCTTTTAGGACCTCTTCTATAGTATCAAGTTTGTTAGCAGACACTGTCATTTGGTATAATGCACTTACTTCATATGCCTTTTCTTGAGAATCATGATACATTTGCTTATTTGTAATTATAATTGATATGAAATTAGTAAAACTAGAAATAATACTAGCATCACCTTCAGTGAAATTACTATCTTTTTTATTTATCAAAGCAATAGCCCCAATATTTTTTCTTTTTGCTCTGATAGGCATAAAAATAATATTTTCTAACTCTTCTTCTAGAACATCATAAAACACCTTAAAGTTTGCGTCTTCTTTAGGATTGTTAGAATACATTCCTGTTGCTACTTTTGAAATTGATGCAAATAATGGGTTAAAATTATTAATTAGAACTTTATTAAGATTTAAAGATAAGTCACCTACAGCAAAATTATAAGTGAGCTCATTGAAGTCATTATCGATGTCAAAAACAACTATAGAATCGACATTAATTGCTGTCTTTATTTCATCTACAATATCAAATAAAATTTTATCAAAATCACTTCCTAAGTTTATTTTTTTTAATATATTTATAAATGCATCTAGATTATGTTTTTTTATATCATTAATCTCCATTAAATCTCCTAATACCAACTTTTTTTATATAATATTATCGTAAATTTATTATATAATATTTATGCTATATATCTAGTATAAATATTGATATAATAAATATTTTTAAACAGTTTGACAATTTTTACTCTCTGTAATATAATTAATTATGTTAAGGAGTATAAGAATGCTTGAAGCAAAAATATTTAATTTAGCGGTTACGGACAAAGGTTTTGCTATTGTAATTAAACCTTTAAAATCAAATAAAGTATTATCAATATTCATAGCTCCACTTGAGGCACAAGCTATTATGACATCAGCTCTTGGTTTTAATCAAAATAGACCTCTTACACATGACTTGATTAAAAATATTTTAGATATTTGTGAGGCTCATGTTCTCCATATAATTATAGACTCTGTTCAAGGGGACACTTTTTATTCTAAAATAGCAATTGAACATAATAATAAAACATTTTTAATAGACTCAAGACCTTCCGATGCTATAGCAGTATCATTAGGATATAAGGTTCCAATATTTATAGATGAAAACCTAGTTGATAGTTTAGGATTTATTTTAGAAGAAGGAACTGATACTAATCCAGATTCAAAAGAAGAAATACCGTTTTCATATCAAGTGTTTACTAGAGACTCATCGGGATCTGTTAATAAAAATGAAAATGAAAATTCGACTCCTCTAAAAGAAAATAATATTAATACTGTCAACGGTACTTCAGAAGAAGAATTCCCTACATCAAATCAGGATGAAATAGAGAAGATAAAAACCTTATTAGGATTAGCCATACAAGAAGAAAGATATGAGGATGCGGCTAAATATAGAGATGAGCTCAGACAATTAGGTGATTTAGATTAAGGGTAATATTTTTGAAAATTATAATTTTATTATTTTTTAGCCTCTACTGTAATGTTGAAGCATCTATATATGATGACTTTATTATAAAATTAAAATCAGACAAAGCCTCTAAAATGCTTTTGGAAGGCAATTATGATGAAGCTGAAAAACTTTATAGAGAAGCTCTTAATATTAACACAAACTCCACTGAAATATATAATAATATGGGAATAACACTTTTGTCTTTAGGTGAAAAAGATACGGCAATTGAAACATTTGAACTTGCTAAGAAAACATTAAAGAAAAATACAAAAAATGATGTAAAGAACTCAGTATATTATAATTCAGGAATAGCGAAAATTGAAGCAAAAAGATATAAAGAATCTGTTCTTGACCTTGTAAACTCACTCTATTATAATCCAGATGATGACAAATCTAGAGAGGCATTAGAGTATGCTCGTAATAAAATTGACGAGGAAAATCGTGGGGGAGACGATAAGTCTGATGACTTGGATAATAACAGCTCTCCTAATGACTTGAGCGACACCAAAGAAGAAATTGATAAAAATGATATTGATAAGCTCCTCGAGTCTCTTAGAAGACTTAGAAAAGAAAGCAAAAATAAAGAAGAATATTATAGTGGTGAGAGTTTTGAAAAAGATTGGTAAACTTACTTTATATATTTTACTTATGAGTTTTTTATGCTCTAGTTTTTTATTTCCAAATATTAAAATTAATGCTCGTCTTTCAGATAAAACTATAGGAGTTAATGAACCTTTTACACTTACTGTAACTGTAGAGGGTGGCAATGTTAAAATTAATATGCCTGATAATATAAACGATTTTGACCTTAAAGGAACATCTGAATCTAAAAATATAATTTTGTCAGGTGCGAGACTAATAACAATACAAACATTTAATTATGTTTATACGGCTAATAAAGAAGGCATTTATAATATAGGACCCATTGAGGCTAAAAATAACGGAACTGTGTATAGGACAAAAAAATTAGTAATAAATGTTGTCGCAGAGTCTGTAAGAAACCCTAAAAATAGTGCTGGCAATTATAGCGATGACGTTATTAAAGAATTATACAAACTTGATGTTGATGAGGTTTATGTAAAAAATAATGTATCTAAAACAGAAGTGTATTTACACGAAGCTATATATATAAGCCAAGTGGCATACACTAGAGTTCCCGTTCGTTTGCTTGGCGTGTCAAGTACTCCAAGTCGTAAAAATTTCTTTACTATAATAGATAATTCTGAACATAATACAAAAAATGAAACCATTGATGGAAAAAGATTTAGCATTAAACCTTTAAGACTTGAGGCGATTTATCCTGTAAGGGCTGGAAAAAAAGAATTAGAACTTACATCTTTTTTGTTTCAAACTAGTGGGGGTATTTTTTCTGACCAAATAGAGAAAGGGTTCGCTTTATATGATATTAATGTATTACCTCTTCCAAAAACAAGTAATAAAAACTTTTCAGGAGCTGTGGGGGAGTTTGATTTTAATCTTAGTGTCGATAATAATAAAATTAAAATTGGAGAAAGCGTTTCTATAAAACTTAAAGTTAGAGGTGAAGGAAATACATCTATAATAAGAATGCCCAAACTTGATGACTTAAAAATATCAGAGTTCTTTAGTTTATATCCTATTAAAAGTTATGACACTAATTGGTTTACTCTAGAAGGCAAAGTTTTTGGAGAGAAAGAAGTTGAATATTTGATGGTTGCAAAAGAGTCAGGTAATTATAAAAATGATCAAATTGGGTTTACTTATTTTTCACCTAATGAAAAGTCATATAAAACTATATATTCTAGTCCTATTAATATTTCAATTAGCCAAAGCCGTAAAAATATTACACAATTAAATAATGAGAATGGCAAAAAATACATAATGCCTATTAAAGCTAATATGTCAAAAAGTAATAAAATATTTGATATTATTTTTAGTAATATGTTTTTATATTCTTATATATTTTTAGGTATAATAATATCTTTGATATTTTATTTGTTAAGTAAAAATTATAAACTTAAGATAAAAAATAAAAAAATAGATTCAGAAACTGATGGTTTTGATTTAGCAAAAAAATATTTTGAAACTAATGACCGACTAAATTATTGCAAAGAACTTGAAATTACTTTTATTAATTCTGTTTCAAATATACTAGGTATTGATAAAACTAAATCAGTATCAAATATTTTAATTAAAATGGAAGAGAAAAATATTGATAAAGAAATAATTTCTAATGCAAAAAATATAACTGATAAAATTATGAGTGAAATATATTCAGGTAAAAATGAAGTAAACTCTACTAATTATCACAGAGATATGTCTAATATCGTAGAACAAATAAAACAGACACTTATCTAACTAAACTCTATACTATATTTTTATAAAAAAGTTAAAAAAATCTATTGACAAATTTCGTTTATATTAGTATATTATTATATATTGATATAGTAATATACTAATATAAAGGATTAAATATGGCAACAGACAATGAATTAGAAATGCTTGCAACATTTTTTTCACTTTTTTCTGACCCAACGAGATTAAAAATAATTAATGCTCTAAGTGAGAAAGAGATGTGTGTATGTGATCTTGCTAATTTACTTAAAATTAAACAACCGTCAATTTCACAACACTTAAAAACTCTTTGGCAGGGCAAAATTATAAAAAGAAAAAAAGATGGGCTTCATGTATTTTATAGTCTTGATGATGACCATATAAAACAAATATATAATTTAGGAGATGCGCATGTTAAAGAATAAAAACTTAATAATTTTTATAGTTCAGTTAATTTTGAGTAGTATTGCATTATTTATAATAACTAAATTCCATGATGAAGGAAATAAGTTAGTTGAAAATATAGTATTTTTCACTTTCTATATTTTACTTGGGCATACTGTGTTTAAGAATGCTTTCCTTGACTTTGTTCGTGGAAAGTTTATGAGGGAAAGTTTCTTGATGACAATAGCGACATTGGGTGCAATTGCGATTCACGAATATCCTGAAGCTTTAGCTGTATTAATTTTTTACAGAATTGGAATGTATTTTGAAGATAAAGCTACATCAAAATCGAGAAACACAATACTTTCTCTTATGTCAGTAAGAGCTGATACTGCCAATTTATTTGTGGGAGGAGAAATTAAAACAGTTGATGTAAAAGATGTTAAAGTTGGAGACACTATAAGCATTTACCCATTTGAAAAAATACCTCTTGACTCTGTCATAATAGAAGGCGAAACTTGGCTTGACACTAAAGCTTTAACAGGCGAGAGTATGCCTAAAACTGTAGGGAAAGACGACAATATTCTTGCTGGTATGATTAATGGAGAAAGTAGTATAAAAGCACAAGTTTTGAAGGTGTATGATGAATCTTCAATTGCTAGAATACTAAAGCTTGTAGAAGAGTCTCAAACTAGAAAGGCAAAAATTGAGAAATTTATAAGCCGATTTGCAAGCATATATACTCCTATAGTTGTGGCACTCGCTTTAGCACTTATTATTATCCCACCATTTATTTTTGGAGGCGGTATTTTTACAGAGTGGTTTAGACGTGCTCTTACTCTGCTTGTAATTTCATGCCCATGTGCTTTTGTTGTGGGAATTCCTTTAACATATTTCGCTGCCATTGGACGTGCTTCAAAAATTGGAGTTATAGTTAAAGGCGGGGTATTCTTCGATTTGCTTTCAAAAGTTAATGCTGTAATATTTGATAAAACAGGTACTCTTACAAAAGGTGAGTTTTCTGTAAAATCTATAATAAACAACAGTGGATTAGATGAAAAAACATTTGTCAAATATACATCGTATGCTGAATCACAGAGCAAACACCCTATAGCGAAATCAATTGTTCATTATTATGAAACAGAATATGAAAAAATAAATAGTTTATTAGTTGATAACTATAAAGACATTAGCGGACGAGGTGTTATAACAACTATTGATAATAAAAATGTGTTGGTTGGTGGTGCGAGCCTTATGAGAGAGAATAATATAGAACTTCCTCTTGATGTAAACAAAGACATTAATGTTTATGTGGCGATTGATGACACTTATGCTGGTGGTTTTATAATTGATGACAGTGTGAAAGAAGATACACATGAGGCTATAGTAAAGCTTTCAAAAATGGGTATTAAAACAGCCATTTTAAGTGGTGATAAAAAAGAACGTGTTGAAATATTTGCTAAAGAGAACAATATTGATTATGCTATTGGTGCATGTTTACCTGAAGACAAAGTGGTTAGACTTGAGGAATTAATGAAAAATGCTAAGGCAAGTATTTTTGTAGGCGATGGAATAAACGATGCCCCGTCTCTTGCACGTGCTGATGTTGGTATTGCTATGGGTGCTTTAGGCTCTGATGCGGCAGTTGAAAATGCTGATGTTGTTATTATGGACGACAAACCTTCTAAAGTCGCTGCTATTATTAAATTAGCCAAAAGGACAAATATAATTGTATGGCAAAATATAATGCTCGCTTTTGTAATTAAGTTTGTAGTCATTATACTAGGATTCTTTGGACTTGCCACTATGTGGATGGCTATACTTGCTGACACTGGGGTTACTGTTCTAGTTATATTTAATGCTTTGCGTATTTTGTATCCTATGTTTGAGAAAAGAGATGATAAACATTTAGATGCTTTACATTCTAAAGAGATTTCAGGGGCTTGTAATTGTGATCATTAAATAATATAAATAAATAAAAGTTTAGAAAACCTCTGTATACTATATATGGAGGTTTTTTAAGTTAGAAGAATAGCATCAAGTATATCACTATATTTTTCATCAGCCGCAAGTATTTTGTCTGTACCTGCATTATTTTCAAATGTCATACTAAATACGTTAATAGGGTCAAGCTGATCTCTTAGATATTCTATTACTTTATAGTCGATAAGAAGTTCTTTTGTTTGATTAATAATAATCATAGATGTTTTTAGTTTGCGAGAATGGAGTTGCTCTACCAGTCCTAGTGTTTGACTTATAATGTTAGCATTATATTCAACAACAGCTATAACAGATGTTTCAATTGACTTTGGCATATCAAGTATCAAATTAGAAAAAGTATAGCCCTCACTTATAGGGTCATATAAACCTAAAGCTTCTAACACCATAACATCATATTTATAAGATATTTCCTCAAATAGGTCTAGAATGTCTCTGTGATCAATTGCTATATCTGTACTATGCATAGGTGAAATATTTCCTGAGCATGCAAAAGATGTATAAATATCTGACACATTCATACTTGTTGTTCGTTTTATATAATCAATATCTGGCAGTTTATTATCAAGAACATTCATTATAAAAGGTTTATAGTAAGCAACTGATCGCTTTACACTCATAAGTGAAGATATTGCTATAGATGATATATATGTTTTTCCTGATTGTTTTTTTGGGCTTATTACACAAAATGCCTTCATTTTACAAATCCTTTTTACTAATTTCTAAACTATATTTTTCACTCTTTTTAGATTTTATATTAAACTCTATCAAAGAGACTATAGTAGAGTTTTGATAATTCATTTCTAGTTTATCTACAGCATCACTTATAGTAAAGTTTGGCATGTATAAAAACTTAGTTTTCTTATCAGACTTAAACACTATGTCAAGTTTAAGATACCCCTCATCACGCATACCAAAAGTATCTCCTTCATATTCTCCAAAATCAGACAAAGTTTCAGATGAGCGTTCAAGCGAATTGCTTTTTGTGTAGTATCTGTCTTTTTCATTTCCTGCAAGCAGTGTTATATTATTTTCAAGTGCATACACAAAGCTAATATCAGTGTCTGAATTATTCTTTATTAAAACATCTAATATTAAACCACCTTTTTTTAGTATGCTATAAGTTTTTTCAAGTGTGATACTTTTATCATTAATAAACCCATCAATTTCAAAACTAACTTGAACTCTATCTGTTTTTTCTTCTATCTTTTTTATATTGTAATACTCAGAGCTTAGCGTGTAAATATCATTATAGTTCATTAAAGAAAAGTCAGAAGCGGTTGTGAAGTTTGCTAAAAAATGATCTACACATAAAACCTTTTCATTTTTGTCAAATACCAAATATTTAAGTGTGTCATCATCTATAGTTTTCACTATGTCATGTATCGACACATGCTCACTATTTTGATTTTCATTTTTATTTGATAAAGCTTCTATATGATATGCCTCTTCACGCCTTTTCATAGTGTCTACTAAATTTGTTGGAGACCCTGACTTTATATCCCATTCAATAATAGATCCATGTTTGCTGTGTAAAATAAAACTTTCTTTTTTTGAACTTATATAAACTTCATTTCTAGTATCAAGGTCATAATCTATTTCTTTTACTATAAAATCTTTATTTTTAAGTTCATCAGCTTCAGCAATTTTTGAGGCATTAATAATGTTAGCGTATGTTCCATGACGTAAATTATTTAAATAAAGTCCGCCAAATGTTCCATGCCAATAGGGGCAGTTACATTGACTTTTAAGCAAATAGTTTAGAGCTTTTTTCTTGCTAGAGCTTTCTTTCATACTAGCAACCATGTTAGATGTAAGCATCATGCGTTTATGCATTCTGTTACTTTCACTATATTTAGAAAAATAATTTCTCCAAAATCCAGCACGCATAAAAGGTAATATATTTGTATTATTTTCTTTTTTTAATTTTTTAGTAGTTTCATGAAAAACAGCCTGCTCTTTAGGAGGAAGTGACCACATAAGCATTTCATTATATGACCCTGTAGGTAAGTAAATATTAGAAATTGGTTTATGTTTATTTAAATACTCGCTATATGTTACAGTTTTAATCCAAGCTTTCTCTTTTGTTAGAATGTCAAAAAACTTTTTAAGCCATTCATTTTTATATACCCACTCATAAGTACCAGGCCAACTTCCATATTTTTCACCATCATCTTGTAAAACTACAAGTCTATTACCGTCTTCTGTAGCAATACTACCCAAATATTCTATTGCCTCTTCTGGCTCTTTAAATGGTATTAAATATCTTAAGTCTTCAGATATTGGAAAAATATTAAGCAACTTGTCCTCATCGTCTGTCGCAAAATATCCATGCATATTATTTTTATCAATACAAGATAGCAAAAGTTGAGAGTCATCAATTACTATATATTTTAAGTTAGCATCAGCATAATGTTTTACAAGTGTAGGTTCCCAAACACGTTCAGTAAGCCAAGCACCATTAGGGCTAACACCAAAAGTTTTTTTTATGTATTCATTTAGCTTTACTAATTGAGTATTTTTATCTCTGTCAGGAATGGAGGGTAGTATAGGCTCATAAAATCCACCACCTTGCATTTCAACTTGCTTACTTAAAACAAGTTTTTTAAGCTCTTCTATATGTTCATAATGATTCGCCTCAATCCATTCTAAAAGAGCACCACTATAATGCATATTAAACTTTATATTTGGATATTTTGAGAGTAAATCGAGAAATGGTTTATACGCTTTTTGATATGTATCTTCTATTACAAAATCAAAATTACCTACAGGCTGATGATTATGATTGCCTAAAATTAAATTTATACTTTTCATAAGAAATGATTATATTTTATAATACAATATTTTTCAAGGTACCAATGTATGAAAAAAAAGTTAATTGAGATTAAGCTTCTCTGATATCTCTTTTGTCTTTTTATTAGTTTCTAATGGGCCTACTGCTGTTAGGAAAAATTTCTTACTTCCTAAAAGTTCTTCTATAATAGCGTGAGAATCTTTCATATTGATTTTATCAACTGATTTATACATTTCTTTAAATGGAACATGTCTATTATAATAATATTCATGTTTAGCATTTTTATTCATTAAGAATTCAGGATTGAGTTTATTAAAAGCAATTGACCCTCTATACATTTCTTTAGCATCAGTTAATTCAGTTTCGCTTATTTTTTCTTTAAGAAAGCCTTCAACTTCATTATGTATACTTTCGATAGTGTAGGCATAATTTTTTAAGCTTGTAGAACCATGTATTTCAAATGTGCCACCATTAGCAAATGCAGAATTATAACTGTATATATTATAACATAAACCTTTTTTCTCTCTTATTGTTTGAAAAAGCCTTGAGTAAGAACTTCCACCAAAAGCATCATTAATAGCACTGATAGTATAATTTCTTTTGTCACCTGCCTTAAATGAAGGAGCTATAAGCGAAAAGTAAACTTGATTTAAATCATTTTTTTCTGTTGACTTTGTGGAATAGTAAAATGGAATATCATACCATTCGTTTTTCTTGTTTTCTTCCATATCAAAGTTTGACAATAGTCTTTCAGCTTCATCAATGTCGAAATTACCTGCTATAGAAATTATTAAATTATTCGCATTAAGATTATTCTTGAAATATGAATGAATAGATTTTTTTTCTATTTTTTTAATATTAGATATTGTGCCAGCAATAGGGAGTGTCATTGAAGTGCCTTTATAGGCGTTCTTGAAAAATTGTTGTCCTGTTATCTCTTCAGGCAAATCATTTGACATTTTAATCTCTTCAATTATAACTCGTTTTTCTCTTTCAATTTCCTCTGCATCAAAAACAGAATTCTTTATAATATCCATTAAAACATTAATTCCACGTGTAAAATATTTTGAAGTTATGCTAACGTAAAATGAAGTAAAATGCCTTGAAGTAAAAGCATTAAGAACTCCGCCAACTCCTTCAATTTCTTTTATAAGAGCTTTAGCGTCATAATTTTTTGTACCCTTGAAAAGCATGTGTTCTACAAAATGTGTATAACCATTCTCTTCTTTGCTCTCACTAGCACTGCCAACAGAAAACCAAAATCCCATTGAAACAGTATCTAAATATTTTATTTTTTCTAATACAACTCTAGTACCATTCGAAAGTGTTAATCTTTTAATCACGATAAATCCATATTTTTAAATAAAGTCTATTAAACCATTTTATTGAATTATCGACATACTTATATATAAAAATGATTCTGATTTAAGTAAAATATTTATTTTCTATAATTATGACATGAAAGACTTGCTTATATCGTATAATGTTATATAATTGATACAATATAAATTTAAGGAGTGTTGTATATGGATACAAACTTACTAGAAGGCTTGCAAATAATGGTTATTGGTATGAGTGTTGTAGTATCATTTTTAGTAATATTGGTTTTTGTAATGATACTTGTTAGTAAAGTAGTTGCGGTAATAGATAGAATTATGCCGATTGTAGAAACAGGTAGTTCTCAAGTGACACAAAAAGTAGATAATACTAAATTAGCTGTTGCAATAGCGATAGCGCATTTAAATAATAAATAATAGTCTTTGTATATTTAAAGGAGTTAATAAATGGCTAAAAAGCAAATAAAATTTATGATTACGGCTTTTAGAGATGGATTTCAATCTGTATATGGAGCACGTGTTTTATCAAAAGATTATATACCAGCATTAGAGGCTTTTGTCGACGCAGGTATAACTTATTTTGAAGCAGGTGGTGGGGCAGCATTTCAAAGTGCATATTTTTACAATAATGAAGATGCATTTGCTGTTATGGATCAATTTAGACGTATAGCAGGAAAAGATGCTGACTTACAAACTTTGGCACGTGGTGTTAATGTTGTAGGGCTTGAATCACAGCCTAGAGAAATGATTAAACTTCATGCTGAATTATTTAAGAAACATGGAATCTCTACTATAAGAAACTTTGACGCATTAAATGACGTAAACAATCTTATATATAGTGGAACATGTATTAAAGAAGCTGGACTTAATCACCAAGTTGTAGTTTCAATGATGGCATTACCTCCTGGATGTAAAGGGGCACATGATGCTGAGTTCTATATTAAGGTATTAAAGCAAATTATAGAAAAAGTTCCTTATGACTCAATATGTTTTAAGGATGCATCTGGTACAACTACACCTAAAGTAGTTTATGATACAATTAAAGAAGCTAGAAAACTTGTAGGAAATGATATGCGTATTCAAATGCATAGCCATGAAACTGCAGGAATTGGTGCATTACAGTATATGGCAGCTTTAGACGCTGGTGCTGACTACATTGACTTGTCACTCGCACCTGCTTCTGGTGGAACATGTCAAACTGATTTAATAGTTATGTGGCATGCTTTACGTGGCACTGATTATGACTTAGGTATTGATATTAATAAAATACGTGAAGCTGAAGAGGTATTTAAGGATTGCATGAAGAATTATTTCTTGCCACCTGAAAGTAGAACAGTTGAGCCACTTATTCCATTCGCACCTATGCCGGGTGGAGCTTTAACTGCTAACACTCAAATGATGCGTGATATTAATGTTATGAATAGATTTCCTGAAGTTATAAAAGCTATGACAGAGGTTGTAGAAAAGGGTGGTTTTGGTACATCAGTTACACCTGTTTCTCAGTTCTATTTCCAACAAGCATTTAATAATGTTATGCAAGGAGATTGGGTAAAAATAGCTGAAGGTTATGGAAAAATGGTTTTAGGTTATTTTGGAAAAACTCCTGTTACTCCTGACGCTGAAATAATTAGAATAGCTAGCGAGCAATTAGGACTTAAACCTACAACTGAAATCGCTATGGATATAGATGATAAAGACCCTAAAAAAGGACGTGCTGCTGCTGAAAAAGCTCTTAAAGATGCGGGCGTTACAGATTTATCAGATGAAAATATATTTATTGCTGCATGTTGTAAAGATAAAGGTATACAGTTTATTAAAGGTGAAGCTAAACTTGGTATTAGAAAAAATGACCCTGATAAAGCTGACGCTCCTGCTAAAGCATCAGGCTCATCAAATGCTGTTACTGTTACAATAGCAGGCACTGACTATGGTGTAAAACTTGAAAATGGTAAGGCAGTAGTTAATGGATCAAGCTACGATTATTCTGTGAAAGATGGCGTAACAACAGAAAGCACAACACAACAATCATCAGGCTCTGCTCCTAAATCACTTACACCTATTGAGGCTGGTCTTCCGGGTACTGTTTTAAGAATTGTAGCAGGAGAAGGAACAAGCGTTAATGATGGCACTCCTATTATTGTTTTAGAGTCAATGAAAATGGAAGTAGAAATTAAAGCAGTTACCTCTGGTGTTGTTAAAGAGATAAAAGTTAAAGTAGGAGATCAAGTAGTAGCAGGGCAAGAAATTGCTTTAATAGGCTAAACTACATTATAATAAAGGAGAAATAAAAAAAATGAGAAAAATATTCTTTATAATGTTTGTAGTTATGTTCGTATCTACTACGACTATACTTGCTCAAAATGTGGACCAAAACACTACTCAAACAACAGAAGAAAGAGAAACGTTAAACTTTAAAGATTCTATAAAGTCATTAATAAAAAGCACCGCATTTGGTGGTCTTATTAAAGAGACTGAAGAAGACATAGCTAAAGAACAAATGAGTAAAAATAAAAGATTAGAAAATACTTATTATTCTAAAATTAAAGAGTTACAGAGTGTGCCAGCACCTTTATGGCAGAATATAATAATGATATTAGTAGGTCTTTTACTTGTATGGCTTGCTATATCAAAAGGATTTGAGCCACTTCTTTTAATACCTATTGGTGTTGGAGGAATACTTGCTAATGTACCTATTGCTAATATTGCGGCTACTCCAGTAGTTTTGGCTGTAGAGCAAATAGTTTTCACAGCAGAAACTGGTGGTTTTTTAGGGCAAATATACAGCTTTGGTGTTGAGTCAGGACTTTTTCCACTATTTATATTTATAGGTGTTGGAGCTATGACTGATTTTGGGCCTTTAATTGCTAATCCTAAAACAGCTTTACTCGGAGCAGCGGCTCAAGTAGGTATATTTGGCACTGTATTTGGTGCTATTCTGCTTTCAAAGTTTGTTCCTGTAATAGATTTTACATTAAGCGAAGCGGCTTCAATTGGAATTATTGGAGGAGCTGATGGGCCTACTGCTATATTTTTAGCATCGAGGCTTGCCCCTGAATTACTTGGAGCGATTGCTGTTGCTGCGTATTCATATATGGCTTTGGTTCCTATAATACAACCGCCTATAATGAAAGCACTCACGACTGAAAGTGAGCGTAACATTGTTATGAAGCAACTTAGACCTGTAAGTAAAAGAGAGAAAATTATATTTCCTCTAGTAGTTATATTGCTTGTCGCATTTTTGTTACCAGATGCAGCTCCTTTAATTGGTGCTTTAATGTTTGGTAATTTGATCAGGGAATCTGGAGTTACAGATAGACTGTCAAAAACTGCACAAAATGAGTTTATTAATATTGTTACCATACTTTTAGGTCTTGCTGTTGGTGGTAAACTTGCCGCTGATAAGTTTTTAAGATTTGAAACTATAGGTATTTTGCTCTTAGGACTTGTCGCATTTGCTATGGGAACGGCTGGAGGAGTTTTACTTGCTAAGTTAATGAATGCATTATCAAAAGAAAAAATTAATCCTTTAATTGGAGCGGCTGGAGTTTCAGCTGTACCAATGGCTGCTCGAGTGGTAAATAAAGTAGGGCTTGAAAGTAATTCTCAAAACTTCCTACTTATGCATGCTATGGGGCCTAATGTTTCTGGTGTAATAGGTTCAGCTGTTGCTGCTGGAGTTTTACTTGCTATATTAGGTTAAATAATATATTCTTGTGTGAAGAATAATTTACAATGCAGACTATTTATAATAATGATAGTCTGCATTTTTTTTATAATTTTTTAAATTTAAGGAGTGTTTTAATGAAAAGTATTATTATAAATATAAACGGCATGAACTGTAGTCATTGTTCTACAAGTGTTAAAAACGCTATTACTGAACTTGAAGGAATAGAGAGTGTTACAGTTAGTCTTGAAGAGAAAAATGCAAAAATAGAATATGATGAGAGTAAGCTTGATTCTGAAAAAATAATTGAGGCGATAAAAGAGCTTGAGTTTGAGGCTTATTTTTAGTGTTTGCTTTTATTAAGGGTGTTGCCACAATACTTTCTGATACATGTCTTATAGTATTTACACATGGTATTGGTTACGAAGTAAATATTCATAAGAGAATGAGAATTGAAAATGAAAGTGATGTGTCATTATTTTTGCATTTTGTGCATAAAGAAGACTCTATGTCATTGTATGGATTTGAAAATAGAGAAGAGAAAACAATGTTTACAACGCTTCTTAAAGCTCAAGGAGTTGGTGCAAAGCTTGCTATGGAGACACTTTCTACATATTCTGTAGCTGACATTATGGATATACTTTTTACAAAAGATATTAATCGTCTAAAAAATATATCTGGTATGGGTGCTAAAAAAGCTGAAAAACTTTTATTTGAACTTAGAGATAAAATAGAAAAAATAGATATAAAAAATATACAACCAAATAGTTATAATTCTAATGAAAGCGATGCCTTAAAGGCTTTAATGTCTTTAGGTTTTTCAAATATAGAAGCTGGAAATGCTATAGCAAAAATTGAAGACAAAAATAAACTTACAGTTGAGTCCTTAATTTCAGAATCTTTGAGGCATTTAAGTAAAATATAATTACTAAAGCGTATGATAAAAAACGATTATATATTTGCAAAAGTTAAAATACTACCTGATAGTCCCGGTGTTTATTTTATGAAAGACACTTCGGGCAGTATAATATATATAGGTAAAGCTAAATCCATTAAAAAACGTGTGTCGTCATATTTTAATGATGGCGTAAAAGATGTGAAAACTGAAGCCTTACTTAAACATATCACAGATTTTGATTATATTATAACAGACAATGAAGTTGAGGCTTTAATACTTGAAGCTGAGCTTGTTCAAAAACATAAACCACATTACAATATATTGCTTAAAGATCAAAAATCATTTCCGTTTATTGCTATTACAAATGAAATGTATCCTAAAATAATTAAGGCTCGTAATGTTATAAAACCTGACACTACAATTAACTCACGATATAAAAAATATTATGGGCCGTTTGTTGATGCTGAACATGTTGATAATATTATTAAGTTTATATTAAATAATTTTAAGGTTAGACGTTGCAAGCTAGATTTTCCCCTAAAAAATATAGCAAAACCATGCTTGTATTATCATATAAATAAATGTAATGGCCCTTGTGCTAACCTCGAAACAGAGGCAGAATATGGTGAGATGATTTCAAATATATCGATGCTTTTAGATGGAGAGGTAGATAAGCTTATAGATAAACTCGAATGCAAAATGAAAGACTATGCTAAGTCTCTTAAGTTTGAAGATGCCAAAATTATACGTGATGAAATTGAAATACTTAAAACTATAACAGTTGAACAAAGCATACATATACCTGAAAGCAATGATAAAGATATAATAGGCATATATGGCGAAAGAACTAATTACACCATTGTTTTATTAAATATAAGGAACGGCAAACTTAGTGATAAAAAATCATTTAATATGGAGGGGCTAGGTAATTTAGCTGATATTTTAAGAGCTTTTCTTATGCAATACTATATTATAGATGAGCTTACTCCAAAAGAAATTATTATGCCTTTAGAGCCTACTGAAATTTCTATATTAACTGAATGGATTAATAAAAAAACTAGTGAAGAGATTTTATTAACAGTAAGTAAAGAAAATGAAGGACTTATAAAAATAGCAAATGAAAATGCAAAACACACATATAGAGAAATGCATTTGATAAAAGAAATTCCACCAGCAATTATAAGACTTCAAAATGTATTTAAATTAGAAACTCCTCCTAAAATAATAGAATCATTTGATATAGCACATATACAAGGAACTTATACTATGGCAGGTATGGTTAGATTTGTAAATGGCTTGCCTGACAATAAAAGCTATAGACTTTTTAATATAAAAACAGTTACAGGTATAGATGATTTTGCTTCAATTAAAGAGGCGGTTTATAGAAGATATAAAAGATTAAGAGATGAAAAAATAAAAATGCCCGACTTAATACTTATTGACGGAGGTAAAGGACAACTTACTTCAGCGATAGAAGCATTAAATGAGCTTGAAGTTAAGGGGCTAAAAATTATAGCACTTGCTAAACGCAATGAAGAAATATATTTGCCTAACAGAAAAATACCTTTGATACTTGAAGACAATGATGTTGGGAGATTATTCTTACAAAAGGTTCGGGATGAAACGCATAGATTTATTAACACTAGTCATGGAAATAAAAGAAGTAAAGAAATGCTTAAAAGCGAATTAGAAAATATTAAAGGGGTAGGTAGTAAAACTATAGAGAGGCTATACATTGTTTTTGACGGAATAGACAGTATAAAATCTGCTAGTTTAGACGACCTTAAAAAAGTTTCTGGTATTAAGCATAGTGTAGTTGAGGCTATACACGAGTATTTTCACAAAAAATAATTTTACTTGTTTGTATATGTTTCAAAAAATTCTTTTTCAGCAATCCTGTAAATCTCGGTATAGTCTAAAGGTGAGACTAAATAATCTCCTTCTTTAACTATCATTTCCTCATCCCAAGCTGCTATAATATAAAACTCAGAATTTTCAATTGAAAAAACATCTAAAATATTGTTATCAACTTTTATAGTTTTCACTTTTCCAGTTGGTTTATAAAGACTCCGTGCATCGTCTACATTTTCAGTTTTAAGCTCATAGCGAGAATTAAATTTTTCATCTGACAAAATATATTCTTCTTTTGACTCTGTCATATTTTTAACAACAAAGTCAGAAGACTTGGCAACATTTTCAGTTTCAAGTCCATCAGATGTATAAGTCTTAACTTTCTCGCCTTCTGTGGCTTTACGAGCATAAACATTTTGATACTTTTCATATACGGTAGCATTTTCAAATTGTGTTTTTAATGCTGAAAGTAAATCGCTTTGCTCTATAATCACATTATCAGAACTCTTTTTATTTTCAGCACATGAAACTAAAATATTTATAATAATAATAAAAAGCATGATACTTCTTATCATAAAATAATCCTTAAATATATTTTTACTTAATTTTCTAAATAAGAATAATGAAATCTATATTTTGCTAATGGGTCTAAAACATAACCTTTCAAATTTGTAGAAACAAGTAAAGATGAAGTTCTATAATATAATGGAATAATAGGCATATCATTCATAAGTATAGCTTCAGCTTTATGCATAGCGTCCATTCTAACTTTTTGATCAGATGACTTTATTGCTGTTTCCATTAAAGCATCATATTCTTTACTTATGTATCCAGCATTATTATTTGGAGCATAGCTTAAATAAAGATAAAGCATTGTTGTCGGGTCATTATAATCCCCTGTCCAGCCACTACTAATAAGTTCATAGCTTAAGTCTTTAAATGCTTGAAGCATAACAGACCAATCTTGAGCAGATATTCTTAAATCTACATTAAGATTTTCTTTCCACATTTGTTGTATTGCCTCAGCTTCAAGTTGTCTAGTTCCAGTTGTAACTATAACTTCTATTACAGGGTAACCTTCTCCATTAGGGTAACCTGCTTCAGCCATTAAAACTTGAGCCATTAATATATTATTTTCATAATCTTCCTTTTTAACCGACACATAATCTTGACCTTCGACTCTAAAGTCATCTTTATACCCTTTAATCATGTCAGGCACAAAAGCACCAGCGGGAGCTTGCCCACCTTTAAGGACATTTTCAACTAAATAATTTTTATCTATCGCTAAGGATAAAGCACGGCGAACACGAGAGTCTGTAAAAGCTTTATTTGTAAGGTTAATCTCCAAAAAAGTTACGCCATAAGCCTTGTTTGCAGCAATAAGTCCTTCTTCTTTAAGCTTCTCTATGTCTGATGTTGGGAAAACAGAAGAAAAATGAATAGTACCTTCTTTTACTCCTGCTAAAGCAGTGTTAGGGTCATCTATCATTAAAACTGTAATTTTTTCAGCAATAATTTCATCTTTTGCCCAATAGTTGGTATTTTTTTCAAAAACTATTTTTTGATCTAAAACACGTTCAGTCATTTTGTAAGGACCATTTCCTATATAAGTTTCAGGAGTTAGCACCCATTTATCACCATTTGAAGTTATAATGTCTTCACGCACTGGCATATAAACGCCTGTTGTTGCGATGAACTCCAAAAAATATGCTGTAGGGTTTTCAAGAACAATTTCAAGAGTATAGTCATCAATAGCCTTAACACCTAAAGAATCAAGCTCCATTTCGCCTGCTGTAATACTTTTCGCATTTTTAATAGGTTCCATAAAAGTAGAGTATCTTGTGCCTGTAATAGGGTCTACAACACGCTTAAAGCTATATACAAAATCACTAGCAGTAAGTGGTGTTCCATCGCTCCATTTAGCATCATTTCTTATTTTGAATGTATAAGTCATGCCGTTATCACTTATGTCCCAACTTTCAGCCATTCCTGCTACTATGTTATTGTCTTTGTCTTTTCTAGTTAGCCCTTCAAATGCATGATGAATATATGTTGATCCTGCACTTGCTGTGTTTAAATGTGGGTCTATTGTACTAACTTCTCCACCCATATTTATAACAATATCAGCAGAACCAACAGCTGATTTTTTTTCTCCACAAGACACTAATAGGGCAAAAAATGCCACAATTACAAGTAAGTTAACTTTTTTCATAAAATATTGATCTCCTATTTTTTATCTACTCATACAATATATATATATATAAAAATTACTCTATATATGAATAACCAAATTTATGTCTTGCTAATGGGTCTAATACATAGCCTTTAAGTTTAGGGCTTACCATAATAGAATCTGCTCTGTAATATAAAGGAATAACAGGCATAGCTTCCATAACCATAGCCTCTGCCTTATGTAGAGCATCCATTCTCACTTTAGAATCAGCAGTTGACTTAGCAGTATTAATAAGAGTGTCATATTCAACACTATTAAAACCACTAAAATTAATAGCACTAGTGCTTAAAAATATATCTAATATAGTCATAGGGTCATTATAATCCCCTGTCCAGCCCATTCTTGCCATTTCATATTGCTTATTGCGTAAATTGTCTAGTGTAATAGGAAAGTCTTCTGTAATAATAACTACATCTATTCCTAAGTTTTCTTTCCACATTTGTTGCATTGCTTCAGCTACAAGTGTATATATTCCAGCTGTTACTTTTATTTCTAAAATAGGAAATGCCTCTCCATTAGGGAAGCCTGCTTCAGTTAATAATGTTTTAGCAGTTTCTACATTTTTAAGATAATCTTCATCTTTTACAGATACATAGTCGATTGATTCCTCTCTAAATGTTTTTTTATATCCAGCAATTTGATTAGGCACAACAGCACCAGCAGGGTATTGACCGCCTTTAACTATATTTTTAATTAAATAATTTCTGTCTAAAGCAAGTGATAATGCCTGACGAACTTTTACATTTGAAAGTTTTGGGTTTGTCATGTTTAATGCTACATAAATTACACCATAAGCATGATTATCTACTATAAAACCTTCTTCTCTAAGCTTGTCTATTTCACCCACTGGAGGCAAAGCAAAATGTATGTCATCATTTTTTAATGCAGCAAGAGCCGCTGTAGTATCAGTCATTAAAACAAATGTTAGACTAGGAGCTATAATCTCGTCTTTAGCCCAATAGTTTTCATTTTTCTTTAATACAATTTTCTCATCAATATTTCGCTCACTCATAACATAAGCACCATTACCAATATAAGTTTTAGGATTAAATGTCCAAGTATCAGGATTCGCTTCAATGATGTCTTCTCTTAAAGGAACATAAACGCCAACAACTGACATAAACTCTAAGAAATATGGAGTAGGATTTTCAAGCACCAATTCTAATGTATAGTCATCAATTGCCTTAACCATTAAAGAATCAACAGGCATGTCACCCGCTGTTATTTCACGAGCATTTTCTATATATTCCATCATATAGGCATATTCAGCGGCAGTTTCAGGGTTCACAGCTCTTTTAAAACTATAAACAAAATCATTAGCAGTAAGTGGTGTACCGTCGCTCCACATAGCATTTTCTCTTATCTTAAATGTATAAGTTTTGCCATCATCACTTATTGTCCAGCTTTCTGCCATCCCAGGTGCTAATTTATTGTCTTTATCTTTTCTTGTAAGCGATTCAAATAAATGAAATATATATGTGCTTGTTATACTTTCATTGTTTAGGGTAGGGTCCATGCTTCTTGGCTCTCCACCCATATTAATAATAATTTCAGTATCTATGTTCTCAACATTTTTATCGTTTGTACATGACAAAAATAATAGAGCAAACAAAATAGAGTTTAATAAAATACTTTTCATAACTTACTCCTTATAAAGAATACCAGTACTTAAACTAGATTTTAACTTGTATAAAAATAAATGTCAATTAAACCATACTATAGATTTCTATGTTTATTTACTTTTTATATTTTAATTAGTTATATTTTGTAATGAAGGATGATTCTGTGTCACCTAGTAACTGTGATAAGTATTTAATTTTTAAGAGTATATTAAGTACTTCTTAAAATTAAAGTGACATAACAAAGTGGGCGAACGGTAGATTATAGGTACTGTGTGTAGTATTGTTCTTAAATTAACAAATGCTACACGCAGTATTTTTATTCTATGTGTAGCAACTACAGATAGAAATATAGTGTAAAAAGTGTTCTCTGCACGTCTATGTACTCGAAGTATGGGACACAAAGCGGGATTTGTGAGTTTTGTTTGTAGCTATAATTTATTATGCTGAATTACGATATTGTTTTAATAGCTAAAAATTAGACCATAAACTGGAAGTTTTCGTTGATTTTTATAGCTAAAATGCTATAATTAATTAGTAATGTTTTACATTTAAGGAATTTATTAATGTCCATAAGAATGATTAGAAAGTATGCACTCATTATTGTATCAATTTTAATATTGTCGTTAACAACACATAAAAATGCCTTCGCTAAGAATAGCGAGAATGCTTCTGTAGGATTGTCAGCTTATAGCACTTTTTCAGATAATATTGGTGGTATATTCAATTTTAAGTTTAAGGATGTGCCTATAATGTTTGGTTTAGGCATCGCTAAGCCTCTTAATGAGGATACTGAGATATTTATTGAAATTGATGCGACTACAGATTGGTGGGTTCTTGACCTAGAACTTGTTGGCCCATTTCATTTTTACTTGGGTCTTGGTGCTTACTATAATTTTGATATAAGAGAAGTAGATAGGACTGCTTTCGATTTTGACTTAGGTTTTAGATTTCCTCTTGGTATTTCAGCTTTTTTCGGTGTTTTCGAAATATATCTAGAAGTGGCTCCCGGTGTTCACATGTTACAAACAGGAACAAGGTATGAAGCTACCTTCTTTGAAGGGGATATTTTTAGACTGTCCGCACAAACTGGTTTAAGATTTTGGTTCTAATTGACAATTAATTAATCTTATGGTATATTTAGCTCAGTGTATGGAGATTAAAAAAATATGTTAGAAGAATTTTCGGCTTTGGAACAAAAGGTTCAGAGACTTATTGAAGAGTATGGGATACTAAAAAGAAAAGATGACCATTATCTTAAGTTGCTTCAAGAAAAAGAGGCTGAGCTTAATTTATTTATTGAAGAGCAAGAATCACTTAAGAAAGAAAATGAGAACCTTAAAAATCTTATTAAAGATGCAAACGATAGAGAAGAGCATATAAAAGCCAAACTTTATTCTGTGTCTAAAATACTAGACTCATTTGATCACAGTTCTCTTGAAAATATAAAAGAAACGGAAGTAAAAGAAGCGTCTATAGTGCAAAATAATGACTCTCATGTTGTTCAAGAAGAAAAACATGAGCCTGTTCAAACACATGTAGAGCAAAAATTAGAAATTACGCCTTCAACAGAAGAGGACTTAATTGATTTAAATGATAGAAAAGAAGACCCTTTCACATCAGCTAATGACAAAGATTGGGATAATTCTATTGAAGAAGATAAAGTTACTCTACCAATTGAAGAGAATCTGCCTCTATTAACTGAAGAAAGTGTACCTGCATTAACAGAGGATGACGTGCCTGTCTTAACAGAAGAGGGGAACAGTTATGATGATGAGTATATGCTTGATACTGAAGATGATGAGTTTCACTTTGGTTTAGAAAACGAAAAATAATAGCTAATATTTCAAGGTCTTATATGAGTGAAGATAAAAAAAGTTTAGAGATAACAATACTAGGTAATACATTAGAAATACAGTGCTTAGATGAAAATGTTTCATATTTAGAGGATATTGCTTCTTTTGTAGATAGTGTTATGAAAGATATTTCAGACCGACAAAATGGAAAAAAGTCTGATTTAATTGTTGCGATACTTACCTGCTTAAATATTGCGGACTCTCTTAAAAAAGAGTCTCTTAAAAATAAATCAGATGTAGACTCAATAGAAACATTAAGAAGTGTCATAGCATCGAGGTCATCTAGGCTAATAAGCCTTATCGATGATACTGTAGAATAATTACATAGAGCGATTTATTTCGTTAATTAGGCTAATAAAGTTTACGCCAAGGGACGCTTTTATAAGTAGAGTTGTGTCGCTTTTAATATAGCTTTTGAGAGTATTAAAAATTTCAGCTGACTTTTCAAAATGATGCTTTTCTTTAACTTCTATATTTTTATATATATCTTTTGAATGCTTCCCACAGGTAAATACTATGTCGATGTTTCCAAGTTTATTAATATATTCTGCCACATTTTTGTGATAATGTGTTCCTTCCATTTCAAGTTCAAGAATGTCCCCAATAACAGCAATTTTTGTGTCAGCCTCGTCAGCACTTAAAGAGTCGAGCATTCCAATTAGCCCTTTATAGTTAGAGTTGTAGCAGTCGCTTATTATTTTAGCATCGTTTTTATAAAATACTTCCATACGGTTATTTAATGATTTAAATGTTGTAAGTATTTTAGCACATTCATCTAAAGGAACATTATAAAACTCAGCTACTTTAATGGCAGCTAAAATATTGTAAACATTAAACTCCCCAATTAAAGGACTTCTAAATAATATATTTTTATAAATAAATGAATTGTCAGGGGAAATTGAAATATTACTTTTTGAGAAATATAAAATATTTTCTATTCCGTTTCGTTTTGCTTCACTTTCTAATATATGAACAAAGTTTGTGTCTTTATTAATTAGTGCAGTGGCATTTTTATTTACATTAGAAAATAACTCAGATTTTGCATAGGCAATATTTTCAAGAGAACCCAAGTATGCTAAATGCTGTGGTTCGATATTATTTATTAAAACGAAGTCGGAAACTATAGAAATTGATTCTCTTTTAATTTCATTTTTCTGATTCATACCAGCTTCAATGACAGCTATTTGATGACTTTTTGTTAGCCTAAAAATCATTTTAGGAACGCCTATTTCATTGTTTAAGTTTTCTTCTGTTTTGAGAGTATTATATTTAATGCTTAAAAATAGGGCAATAAGCTCTTTTGTTGTAGTTTTTCCTGCACTTCCTGTAATCGAAATTATAGGGATACTAAATTTAAGTCTATAAGTTCGTGCAATGAGGAGGTGAGCGAGAACGGTGTCATCAAATAAAAATAAAGTAGCATCACTTTTAAGCGGAACATTTTCTGATACAACAAATAATCGACATCCTTTTTCATATACTTCATTTATAAAGTCATGCCCATTATATTTTTCACCCTTTAATGCTACAAATAATGTAGATTCGTCAAAATCTTCTCTGCTGTCGGTTGATATTTTATTTACTATTTTGTTTGAATCTTTGTAATTATTAAAGCATTCAGGGTTTTTAATATTATCTTTTAGGGCAGATATAATGTCTTTTATGAAAAACGCTTCAATAATGCTATCCTTGCCTCTTCCCTGTCGTCAAAATGAATTGTCTTGTCAGGAAATATTTGATATGTTTCATGCCCTTTGCCTGCGATAATAATAATGTCGTTTTCAGTGGCTTCATTTATTGCCGTTTCTATTGCTAACTTTCTGTCTTCTATTTTCACATAGTTAAAGTTTTTTCCTTCAAAGCCTTTCTCAATGTCATCCATTATTTGCTCTACTTGCTCTGTTCTCTGATTGTCAAGTGTGAGGTAAGCCTTGTCGCTATAAGTGGCAGCAATACTCGCCATCATTGGTCGTTTAAGTCTGTCACGATCTCCACCACATCCAAAAACAACTAATACCTTATTCGGTTTAAGAGCCCTTGCTGCTTTAAGTATATTTTTAAGACTGTCGGGTGTGTGTGAATAATCAACCGCTACAATGAAGTTATGAGCATTTTCTGTAACAATTTCAAATCGCCCTGAAACTTGAATATTTTTTATAGCCTCAATTGAAGTGTTAATATCTAGCCCATATTCATTTGCATAGGCTAGGGCAGAAAGTGAGTTCAAAACATTAAAGTCCCCTAAAAGCCTTAAAGAAACATTTTTTATAAAATTGCCTCTAATAAGAAGTTTATATTGAATACTTTTTATGTCAAGCGATATTATTTCAGCATAATAGTCAGAGTCAGAGTCTAGCCCATAGGTTACTATATTAATACCTAAGTTTTTTACGTACTCACATATTTTCTCATAATAGTCTGTATGCTTATTTATGATTACTGTTTTTTTCTCTTTAGTGCTTTCTTTTAATAAGTCGAATGCTTTTAGTTTAGCGTCTAAATATTTTTCTATAGTCTTGTGATAATCAAGATGATCTTCTGTAATATTAGTGAAAATTATAGCGTCATAATTTATAAAGTCGCATCGACCAAACTCTAATGCATGAGATGATGCCTCCATTACGGCATGTAGTACATTCTCTTTTTTAGAAGTATAGAAAATACTCTGCATTTCTAAAGACTCAGGTGTTGTTAGTTTTGTTTCAAGAACAGTGTCTCCCACAATATTGGTTATTGTTCCAATTAATGTTGATTTTTCACCATGATGTTTAAGTATTTCTCTAATTAAATATGTTGTGGTTGTTTTGCCATTTGTTCCTGTAATACCTACAGTTTGAATATCTTTTGTAGGCTCGTCAAAAAACTTGGATGAAAACTCGGCTAGTAAATGTCTTATATTATCTGTTTTAATAAAGCAAATATTTCCATGTTTTTTTATAATTTCGTTTACGTTATAAGAGCTTTCATAAACTATACAAATAGCCCCATTTTCTATAGCATTTTCTATATAATTATGCCCATCTGACTTAATTCCTTTAATAGCAAAAAATATATAGTTTGCCAAAACATTTTTCGAGTTATATGCTATGCCTTCTATTTCTAGATTATAAAACTTTTCATAAGTTGAGGAGTTTGTAATAAAGTCTTTAAGTGATTTTTTTATCATGTTTAATTCGCTTTTTTATTATTTATTTCTATATATAGGATATCGTCCTCCCCTCTAGGTTCTATCAGTCCACTTTGAATCCCTATTTCAATAAACCTATTTGGAGCTCCATATTTTTTTTCTTCAGCAATTAGTACATTTTTTTCTTTTTGTAATTTTTTTATTTCATTACTTATTTCTATTATTTCAGAAACAACACCCTCTGCTTTAATATTTCTAATAAACAATAATATAATAATTGTTAGTATAAAAACTATAAATAGGATGAAAACGGATCCTACACTAAACGTTTTTTTATAATTCAATATTTTTTTAATCATACTACTTTCTCCGCAACACGTACCTTAGCACTTCTACTGGGTGGATTATTTTTTATTTCAGCTTCTGATGGAGTTATTATATGCTTATTGACAAGCTTAAATATTCCATCACTATTTTTTGTTTTTTCATTACTTTTAAGATATTGCTTTACAATTCTGTCTTCAAGTGAATGATAGCTCATGAAAACAACTCTGCCTCCAAAGTCTAATATTTTAGGCAAGTTTTCGAGTGCTTTTTTTAATATATTAAGCTCATCATTTACCTCAATTCTGATTGCCTGAAACACTAATGTCGCAGGATGAATAGAGCCATAGCGTTTTTCTTTTTTAGTGCTATGAAATATTATATTTTCAAGTTCTTTAGCTGTGCTTATTTCTTTGGTCTTTCTAGCATTTACTATGCATTCAGATAAATATCTTGAGTTTTTAATCTCTCCATAATTATAAAGCACATTAGCAAGGTCTTTCTCTGAATATTTATTTATTACATCAAATGCCGTTTTGTCATTCAGCCCTAAACGCATATCAAGACTTGACTCATCATTAAAAGAAAATCCACGATTTGCACTCTTAAAGTGAAAAAGAGATACTCCTAAGTCAAATAAAATGAAATTAACATGCCCTATATGTTCTTCTTTAATGTTATCTATAATTTTGTCATAGGTAGTGTTTATATAATTTATATTACTATATTTAGAAAGTCTATTTTTTGCTATAGTTAATATTTCTTTGTCTCTTTCAATAGCATAAAGCGTATTCGATTTTTGAGCCAAAACTTCACTATGCCCACCTTCGCCAAGTGTCGCATCTACAGTAATAATATTTTCAAATGTGTTAGGCATAAAGCTTATAACTTCATTAAGCATAACTGGTGTATGAACTATATTCATAAATTAAAATATCGGTTTTTTATCTATATAAATTAAATATGTAGAAATACTTCTTATATAATTAGTTGACTTTTATTTGCTGTAATGATATAATATTCAGAATATGTATTATATGTTCCACGAATAGAATATTATTTTAATTATAAGGAGTTTTATTATGGCTATTAAAGTTGCAATAAACGGTTTTGGACGTATTGGACGTTTGGTTTTTCAAGCTTTGGTTGAACGTGACTTGCTAGGTAAGGAAATTGATGTTGTTGCTGTTGTAGATATTTCTACTGATGCAGACTATTTTGCGTATCAACTTAAATATGATTCTGTACATGGCAGAATGAAAGCTGATATTAAAGCTGAAGGTGAGGATGTTCTTGTAGTAAATGGCAATAAGATTAAATGTATTATGGCTGAAAAAGAACTTTCAAATCTTCCTTGGGCTAAATTAGGTGTTGAGTATGTTATAGAGTCTACTGGTCTTTTCAATGAAAAAGAAAAAGCTGAAGGACATATTAAAGCTGGTGCTAAAAAAGTTATTATTAGTGCTCCTGCTAAAGGTGGAATAAAAACTTTAGTTATGGGTGTTAATGAGAATGAATATGATGCATCTCTTCATAACATTGTTTCAAATGCAAGTTGTACTACAAACTGTTTAGCTCCTCTTGTTCATGTTCTTCTTAAAGAGGGCATTGGTATTGAAACAGGGCTTATGACTACAATTCACTCATATACTGCTACTCAAAAAACAGTTGACGGACCTTCTAAGAAAGATTGGAGAGGTGGACGTGCGGCTGCTACAAACATTATACCTTCAAGCACAGGTGCTGCTAAGGCTGTTGGTGAGGTATTACCTTCTACTAAAGGAAAACTTACAGGTATGAGCTTCCGTGTTCCTACTTCTGATGTTTCTGTAGTTGATTTAGTATTCAGGTCAGAAAAAGATACTTCAATTCAAGATATTGATGCATTACTAAAAAAAGCATCTGAAACTTATTTGAAAGATATACTTGGTTACGCTAATGAAGAACTTGTTTCTACAGACTTCATACATGATAACAGAAGTTCAATATATGATTCTTTAGCAACTCTACAAAATAACTTACCCGGTGAGAAGAGATTCTTTAAACTAGTATCATGGTATGATAATGAGTGGGGTTATTCTAACAGAGTTATTGATTTACTTAAGTTTATGGCAAAAAAATAGTTTGTATTCATAACAGTATAAACTTTAGGGGTTGTCTTCGGGCAACCCTATTATAATTTAAAAGGATTTAGAAAATGAAAAAAACGATAGCTGATGTGGATATTAAAGGCAAAAAAGTTATAATGCGAATTGACTTTAATGTACCACTTGATAAAGAAACTAATTCTAAAATAACTGATACAACTAGAATAGATTCAGCAATGGATACAATTAATTATATTATTTCAAATGGAGCTTCATTAATATTGATGAGCCATTTAGGTCGTCCTGATGGTAAAGTTAATCCTAAATACTCACTTAAACCTGTTTATGAGTATTTGGCTAAAAAATTAAGCGGAACTACTGTATTATTCGCTAATGACTGTATTGGTGATGAAGTTGTAAAACTTGCTGACTCACTTAAAGCGGGCGATGTTCTACTTCTTGAAAATTTACGTTTTCATGCTGAAGAAGAAAATAATGACGCAAATTTTGCAAAAAGCCTTGCTAACCTAGCTGATGTTTATGTTAATGACGCATTTGGTGCAGCTCATAGAGCACATGCATCAACTGCAGGAATTGCTAAGGCGAAAGCAAATATGCCTGCTGTTGCTGGTTTATTAATGGAGAAAGAAATTAAGTATTTGGGTGATGCTGTAGCAAATCCTGAAAGACCTTTTGTTGCGATTATTGGTGGAGCTAAGGTTTCTAGTAAAATATCTGTTTTAGAAAGCCTACTTGAAAAAGTTGATACTTTGGCTATTGTAGGTGGAATGGCTTACACATTCTTGAAAGCACAAGGACATATTGTAGGTGATTCTTTGTTTGAAGAAAGCTATGTTGATACTGCAAAAGAAGTTATGGCGAAAGCTGAAAAAATGGGTAAAACATTGTTTCTGCCTGAAGATAATGTGATAGCGGATAAGTTTGATAATAATGCTAACATTAAAACTATACCTAATGACGAAATACCTGATGGCTGGATGGGTATGGATGTTGGTCCTGAAACATTAAAAGATATGAAGAAAATTATTGACTCTGCTAAAACTATTGTTTGGAATGGCCCTTTGGGTGTTTTTGAAATGGAAAACTTCTCTAATGGAACATTTGAAGTTGCTAAGTACATAGCAGAAAGTGGTGCTGTGAGTGTTATTGGTGGTGGCGATTCTGTTGCGGCTGTCAATCAATCAGGTGTTGCTGATAAAATGACTCATATTTCTACTGGTGGTGGAGCTGCTTTAGAGTTCCTAGAAGGGAAAGAACTTCCGGGTATTGCTGTTTTAGAATCTAAATAATAATTAAAAATAAATAATTAATGCCTGTTTTATATTTTTATAGAGCAGGCTTTTTTTATATTTTTAGCTCATCTCTATTCTGTTCGATATACTTTTAGCAAGACTTCTTGTGTCAGCATTTTCAATATCACTACCAAGTGAAAGTCCATAAGTTATTCTTGTAATCTCTCCAGTAAACCCCGCATCACGAAGCCTTCTATATATAAATGATGAAGTTGTGTCTGCCTCAAGAGAAGCGGCGAATGCCATTATAATTTCTTTTATATCGCTATTTTTACTACGCTCTATTAGTTCGGGCAATTTTATATCACTTATTCCAATGCCTTTAAGAGGGGATATAAGATTGCCTAAAATATGAAAAAGCCCGTTATACTCATCAGTGCGTTCAATGGCGAGCATGTCTACATAATTTTCAGTAACACATATTGTGCTTTTATCTCTTTTATCATTTTCACATATTGGGCATATTTCTTTTTCACTTAAAGCAAAACAGTTTTTACATAGCATAATATTTTGATGTAAAGATTGTAGAGTGTGTGCAAACTCGTCCAAATATTCTTTTTCAGAATTAAATAAATAAATAGCTAAACGTAAAGCCGACTTTTCTCCAATGGAAGGTAATCTCGATATAATTTCAACTAGTTTGTCGATGGAGTCTAATGTTTTCAATTTTATTCCTATTTAGTATCATCATCATCATCAGTATTATTTTTCATGTTCATCATATTCATTAAAATATCAGGTGTGATACCGTCTAATGCCATAGTTAGAACAGGCTTACCATTTTCATATTTAATTGATGTGAACTTGCTTAAGTCGCCCAGCATTTTGTTCATGTTCATATTCTTAAAGTCAGGCATTTTATTTGGGTCAAGATTAAATGGAGTTGTTTCTGTTTTATCACTGTCTATTTTTTTTTCATTTATATCTATCATTTTATCTATGGCTTCATTTACTGTAGATAAAATCATTTCTTCTAATAAGTCTTTTTGGCTTAAATCTATCATAGATTCATGAATAGTTAGGTCTACTAAATCATAATATTTATTTACAGTGAGTGTTATTAAGTTTCCTGCTGAGCTATGTTTTATTGTTTGACTATTTTTGTTTTCATCCATAAATATTGTTCTCCTTGATATTTTAACTAACTCAATTCTAATATATCTAGTGAAATATTTCAAATAGATTATTGGTTTTAGTGGAACTATATTTAACTTATCATATTTTTAGTTGACTTTTTGACCTTTTGTTGTACATTGCTAGTATGGATTTATTCTAAACAATATAATGAAAATACTTTATTTAATTATTCTAACACTGTTTACTCAAACAGTTTTTTCCGAAGTTACAAATATTGATACAAAAGAAATAACTAAAAAAGATGTTGTGGCTGTTTTCCCATTTATAGATAAGGCTAATTTATTTTATGATGACGGAATTAGAGTTCAAAAAATTATTAATAATGAGCTTTCAGATTTAAAACGAATTGAAGCAGTAAATGTTTACGACCTTAATGTATACTTAAGTGATCTAGATGTTAATATTACAAGTCTTACAGATGATGATATTATAGAGATAGGACGAACTTTAGGATATGACAAAATAATTTTTGGTAATATAGTAAAAATTGGTTCTCGGTATAATATGGTTGGGGGACGTTATTATTTCGAAACTTTTCAAAGAGAGTCATACTATAATGTGCCTTCAGCTTATATAAAAATAGAGCTTAAAGTACTAAATGTTTCTAGTGGTGAAATTGAAGATTATGCTAATATTTCAGGTATAAGTAGCATGTCGATTTCTACTCAGTATGGATTTATATCGTTTAATTATATTCTTGCCTCTGCTTACTCTGATCTTGCTAAAAATATTAAACGTAAACTTAGTAAATTATTTAAGTTTACTGTAGAAATAGGGGATGTTTCAAACAAGAAGAGCGTTCAAGTGCTTTCGGGTACTGAATATGGAGTGAAAAAAGGACAACGCTTTAGAGTGTATAGAAAAGAAGATTATACTACTGAAAACTCATTAGGCATTATAGAGCCTGATTACAAGCCTATAGGGACTATTAAAATTAAGTCTAGTGATGAGGATTATTCTGTGGCTAGAATACTACGAGGGGCTAGTATAGAAGAAGGGGACATTGCAGAACATATTATATTTAACAATATTACTCTTGGAATATTCACAACATATAGTGCATATAAAGTTATTCCCTATAAAGAGAGCATTCCTTCATTTATAGGCTCTGCTAAAATGAATATAGATACTAGAGATTTTAATTTAGATTATTCTTTTGGACTTCATTTAAAGTTTGCTTATGATACAGAATATTTTGCACCGGGATTAAGTGTTGGTTTTTTATTTGGAGATTTATTTAATAAAACTTGGGGTATTGATACAAGAATTAATCTTGAAGTTAAGATACCTGTTTACTATGATATTATAAATATAAGTATAATTCCATATTTTAGCTTTGTTTCTACGTTTTCTGAAATAGGGATTGTTGATGGTGGGGAGTACTTTCAGTCTTCTTTTGGCTATATTAGGGGTGGGGCTAAGATACATTCTAATGACATTTTTTTCGGAGGCGGTATACTTGGTAGTATTATGTTTAATATTACTGACCATTTTGGTTTGACTTTAGGGGCAGGATACAAAATTTATTCAAGTAGGCTAAATATAAATACTTATGCGTCATCTTATTATGGCGATATTCATTTTATACTTGAAAATAATCCTGATCTTATTGACTTAACTGGATTAGAGGTTATAGTTAGTATTAACTTTATGTTTTAAGGCTTAATTTATGTTTAGAGTTTATATTGTTTTTTGTTTATTATTTTTATTTAATATGGGGCTTTATCCTGCAATTGAGTTTACAGGTAATCAAGATAAATATACTAATAAAGTTAGAGTGCCAATTATACTTCCAACTGAAAATATAAATGAGAAATATTTCGTAAATACAAATAATGTTAATTCTTTTCTGCTATTTGATGATAACAATATTTTAAAACAGAAAGGCGTTTCTTTGTTAGATGTTAATATAATACCAGATTACAAAACTTCTGCATTTAGACATACTGAAGTTACATTTATGATAACAGCATTATTTGCCTATACTTATGCGTCTTTCGCTGTTTTAGGTTTATCAAATTTAGAGCAGAACTCTGTAATAGATACCCCTTTAAGAAATCCACATAAAGAGCTTAATATATCTACTTTAACATTTGAGGTGGTTACAGGGCTTGTTTGTGCGGCAGCAGTCGCCTATGACAGTTATATGCGTCATTATGGCAAGAAAAAAACAGAACTATCATTTAGTTTTATTCCATATTATGATGCGTATAATGAAGATGCGGGATTTGTATTTGCTTTAAGCTATCCATATCGTTTTTGATTGCTTTTTTTTGTAACAACTATAAAATAAAATATAAAGCAAAAAGATATCATAGATGCTAAAATAATAAAACTTAATATGCTTATATTTTCTGTAGACTGGCTTGCTATATTTACAGGCTTTGTTTCTGAATTAGCGTTCACTATCCTTTCATCTCTTACTATTCTTATAATTTTTTCATTGTTAGCTTTGTCTATATATCCAAATGTTTTAGCATACGACAATATATATTCTTTGTCAGATTTAAGTCTTTCAATATTCGTTGAAATTTGATTTATTTCTATTTTTAGAAGTTTTAAGGTTTCTTTTTTGCTTTCGAGTAATTCTGTTTTTTCTTTAATCTGAACAAAACCTTTATTGCTGAATACAAATAGATACACTATAAATGCAATCATTAAAATAGCTATATTGTAAAAAATGTTTGATTTCACACTTTTTTGTTTCATAAAAATCTTAAAACCTTAAAAAATTATTGATTAAAGTATTATCGACTTGTTTTCTATAAAAATTAAGCTTGATAATTATAGTTTATATTATATAATACTAAGTAACTATAATATTGGAGGCTTTTAATATGGCTCATAAAATTAACGATGATTGTATTGCTTGTGGTAGTTGTTTACCTGAGTGTCCTGTTAACGCTATTAGTGAGGGTGACATTTACGCAATAGATGCAGCAACTTGTACTGACTGTGCTGCTTGTGTTGGAGTTTGTCCAAGCGACGCTATACATCAGGCTTAAATTAGTTTTTTAAATTAAAAATACTAATGGTGGGTTTTATTTTAATAAAGCTCACCTTTTTTATTGCAATAATTAAATAAGTTTAGAGTTCAAAAAATATAAAAAAAAGCACCTCCTTAAAATTAAAGGAAGTGCTTTTTATATTTAAGTGTTATATTTTACTTAATTTTTGAAAATAACTTGTAAGCAGTAGGTACTACTAAAATAGCTGTCATAATTTTTATTGCATCACCTAGAATAAATGGGAATAGACCAAATGTTAATACTTTATCTAAAGGAAGATATAAAGATAATTGTAATAATCCAAATGAGTATAAAGCAATATGCCCAAGTAAAATAGCAATTGCTGTTTTTGTAAATGAGTTCAGACAACCTTTGTCAGAAAATAAACCCATAATAAATGCTGCTGGTACCAAACCTAGTAAATATCCACCAGAAGTCCCTACAATAGCTACTATGCTAAATGCTCCACCTGAAAAAACAGGCAGTCCAGATACGCCTTCTGCAAGATATAGTAAAATTGAGCTTAAAGCGACATAGCGTCCTAATGAAAGTGCTATAATTGTAAGTCCCAAAGTTTGCCCTGTAATAGGAACAAAAGGTGTAGGGATTGTAATTTGTGCTGACAAAGCCATAATAATTGAACCAATTATAGTTTTTATAGCAAATGCTATTTTAGTATTTATTTGCATCCATTCTCTAATATTAGATATTGTTCTAATTCCGTAGTTCATAGTAACTCCTTAAAATTTATTCCTGTTAATTGTAGTCTAATATATGTCTTTTGTCAAGCATTTTAAGCCACTAAGTTAGCTATTATTATGACATAACTATTATAAAAAAATCATATTTAGACATATAAAATCAAATATTAGGTTATGAATGTATCAATTTCTTGCAAATATAAAAAATTATGTTATATTATAATTTCCAATTTTTTAAGGAGAAGCGTCCAATGATAAAAAAGAAAGATAAGGCATTTGAAAAGTTTTTGCAAGGTATAGAGGTTGTAGGTAATAAACTACCAGATATAACAATATTGTTTTTGTTCGCATTTTTTATAATGCTCATAATTTCTTATATTCTTTCATTTTTTACATTTAACTATTTTCACCCAACTTCTGGTGAACAGATTAAAATAATTAATATGCTAGCTCCAACAGAATTAGTGAAGCTTATTACAGTTATGACTCATAACTTCATTACATTTCCACCACTTGGAATTACCATAGTTGCAACACTTGGTATTGGTGTCGCTGAAGGTAGTGGTTTTGTTAGAATAATATTAGTAAAACTTTTATCAATTATACCTAAAAAGGGAATTGCTCCTGCTATAATATTTATATCTGTTTTAAGTCATATTGTTTCAGATTCAGCTTATGTAATTTTAATGCCTATAGCTTCTTTAATGTTTTTTGCTGTAGGTCGTCATCCTTTAGCAGGTATTGCCGCATCATTTGCGGGTCTTGCTGGTGGGTTTGCCGCAAGCTATACACCGTCTACTATAGATCCTATTATGCAAGGATTCACACAAAGTGCTGCTCAAATTATAGATCCTAGTTACACAGTTAATGTTCTTTGTAATTATTTTTATAGCTTTGGTTCTACTTTCTCTGTTATTTTAATATGTTGGTTTATTACAGATAAAATTGTAGAGCCGTTTTTATGGAAAACAATGCCACTAGATGAAGGAATTGTACCTGAAGACACAAGTGCTTCATCAACAACAACAACAGAGAATAGGGCGTTTAAGATTTCTTTAGCCGTGTTTATTTCTATGGTAGTATTATTAATTCTTCTTTTAGTACCTGAAAACTCTTTAATGCGTTCACCAGATGGAAGTCTTACAAGCCCTAAATCTCCTGCTATGCAAGCCATAGTTCCTCTTTTGTTTTTATTCTTGGTTATACCGGGCTCTATATATGGAGTTATGACTAAGACATTTAAAACAACAAAAGACTTTAGTATGTCTATGTCAGGTAGTGTCAAAGCTCTTGCTTCTTTTATAACATTTTCTTTTTTCTGTGCTCAATTTTTGTATATATTTGGAAAATCAAATACTGGTACATTAATAGCAATATCTGGAGCTGATTTCTTGCGTTCACTAAATATGCCTTCACAAATTACAATATTTGGAATAATCATGCTTACAGCTTGTTTAAACCTTTTAATAACTTCAGCATCTTCTAAATGGGCAATATTAGCACCTATATTCGTGCCTATGCTTATGGCTGTAGGAATATCACCTGAGCTTACACAAGCGGCTTTTAGAGTAAGTGATTCATCTATAAACGTAGTAACTCCTATGTTTGCATTTTACCCACTTATAATATCATATTGCCAAAAGTATTGTAAAAAAACAGGTGTTGGAACATTGTCTTCAATGATGTTACCATACAGTATTGGACTACTTATAGTGCTTATGGTTATGTTATACCTATTCTGGGGACTTAATATACCTTTGGGATTTGAAAGTGGATACACATATCCTCCAACAATTTAATAATAGATAATATACAAAATAGGAATTTTTTATGAATAAAGATATTTATGATTTTCAGTTAAAGTGTTTTTTAAGATATGCGAATATACCTAGCCAGAGTAATGCTTCGTCTAAAACATTACCAAGCTCTGAAGGGCAAATGAACTTAGCAAAAGTTCTTGCAAATGAACTTAAAGAATTAGGGCTTCAAAATGTAGTCTTAAATGATAACTCTATTGTTACAGCATTACTTAAAGGAAATAAAAGTGATGCCCACTCAATTGGTTTTGTAGCACATCTTGACACAGTTAATGTTGGGTTAAGTGATAGTGTAAATCCACAAATAATAAAGTATGAAGGTAAAGATGTATTATTAAATGAAAAAGAAAATATAATGTTTAAGGTTAATGAACACCCTGAAATAAATGATTATTTAAATGATGACATTATTTTTACTGATGGAACAAGTGTACTCGGAGCTGACAATAAAGCGGCTATAGCAACAATTATGAGTATGCTGAAGCACATAATAGATAATAATATAGAACATGGAGATATACATATTGCATTTGTTCCAGATGAAGAGATAGGTCTTCTAGGTGCAAAAGAACTTGATTTAAATATTTTCTCTCCTGATTTCGCATATACTGTAGATTGTTGTGGAATTGGAGAAATTGTATATGAAACGTTTAATGCAGGAAGTGCTACTATAAACATTGAAGGTGTAACATCTCATCCGATGAGTGCAAAAGGTGTTTTAGTAAACCCTATACTTATAGCTATAGATATATCGAATAATTTTGATAGGAAAGAAACACCAGAGTATACAGAAGGGAAAGAAGGATATATTTGGATTCAAGGTATTAAAGGAAATCAAAGAACAGCTGAGCTTAATCTTAATATCAGAGACCATGATAAAAATCTTTATACTTTGAAAAAAGAAAAAATAAAAAGTGTTATTGAAAAAGCTATAAAGGATAATCCTATGGCTAAAATAGATTATAGTATAAATGATGTTTATGGAAATATATCTGACTCTATAAAAGATGATAAAACAGCAATAGATGTTCTTTATACTGCGATGAAAAATCTTAATATTAATCCTAAAACTATTTCAATGCGTGGCGGTACTGATGGCTCTGCATTATCAGTTAAAGGGCTAATTACACCTAATTATTTTACAGGGGCGCTAAACTTTCATTCTATGTATGAATTTTTACCCATATCATCATTTAATAGAAGTCTTGATATGACACTTGAAGTAATAAAAATAGTATTAAATAAGAGTTAATTTTAATTAGATGTCAATTTTATTTGAAGTAGGTTGACTTTATTGTTATAAAAAGTATTATAGATATTGTATTTTTTAGAGAGGATTTTATTATGAACTATGATATTATTTATGTTGGTACAGGTCAGTCTTCTATAATGGGAGCATATATTGCTCTAAAAGAAAATCCTAAGTTAAAGATTCTTTTTATTGATAAAGGCTTAATGCTTAATGAAAGAATTGAGGCAGTATCTTCTAAGAGTTTTAAAGGTCTTTCACCAATAATTTATGGGGTAGGTGGAGCTGGTGCTTTTTCTGATTGCAAATTTAATCTTGACCATAGAGTGGGTGGCGATATACATATAGTTACAGGTAAAGATATTGTAGATGAGTTAATTGAAGAAACTCTTAATATATATAGAGAACTTGGTTGCGATGTTGAACCTATGAATTCAAGTATGAATCCTATGGTTGATCATATTAAAAAGTCTTGTATCGAAAATCATGTACAACTTGTAGACACAGCAACTATGCATCTGGGTACAGATGGTGCTAGAATATTATATACTAAGTTCATAGACTTTTTTAATAACTATAATGTAGTATTTGAAACAGAGTCTGAATTCCTCGACATCATAAAAGAAAATAATAGCATTATTGGTGTTACATATAAAAAAGATAATAATGAAATAAACGCTTATTCTTCTTATGTTGTTGTAGCAATCGGACGTAGTGGGGCATCTAAAATGGAGAGTATAGCTAAAAAATATTCCATTGAGTTTGCTCATGGAGGCGTTGATGTTGGGGTTAGGGTTGAAATACCTGATATTATTATGAAAGACATTAATGAAAACTTTTATGAAGCAAAAATGGTATACTATACAAAATACTATAAAGATAAGATGAGAACATTCTGTAGTAACCCAAGTGGATTTGTGGCTTTAGAAAAATATGATGACGGAATTGTTTTAGCTAATGGACATGCATACAAAGGCAAAAAGTCAGTGAACACAAATCTTGCTCTACTTTGTACACAAAGCTTTACAGAGCCATTTAATGAACCATTTGAATATGCTAAGTCTATTGCTAGAATGACATCAATGCTTACAGGTGGCAAAATACTTTGCCAATCGTATGGCGACTTAAGTGTAGGCAGACGCTCCACAAGTGAAAGACTTTCAAGACTTAACATAAAGCCAACATTGAAAGATTTTGTTACAGGAGATATTTCTTTAGCATGCCCTAAAAGGATATTAGATAACATTATGGAGTTCATCGAGGTGCATGGCAAAATAACACCTGGGTTTGCTTCATCCGACCTTCTTTTGTTCTTCCCTGAAATTAAGTTTAGAAGTGTGCGGGTCAAAATAAATGATAAGATGGAGACATCCCTAAACAATTTATATGTGGCAGGAGACAGCTCAGGTTATGGCAGTGGGCTTAATCAGGCTGCTGTTATGGGAATTATAGCAACTAGGGACATACTTCAAAAACTATTGTAGGACTAGATAGGTGTCAAATAGATAGTTCTTAAAGTATTGCTTTACTTGTTTTTCTTGAGCTAAAATAAAGAACAATTAACACAGATACATACGGAAGCATATCTGTAAATTGATTAGGTATTTTAAACATTTGTAAGGATAAACCTAAACTTTCTGTAATTCCAAAGAATAAACATATAAATAAAGTTTTTAAAGGATTTCCCTTGGTCAATATTATAATCGCCAAACTTATCCAACCTCTACCATTAGACATGTTTTCAGTAAACATTCTCATATATCCAAGAGAGAGAAATGAACCTCCGATTCCACAAAGTACTCCGCATATTAAAATAGAAATCAATTTAAGTCGGTCAGATTTTATGCCCACGGAATCAATTACTTTACTGTCATGACCTGTTGCTCGTAGTCTTAAACCAAATGGAGTTTTGTATATAATTATAAAAACCAACGGTATTATAATAAAAATAGATATATAAAGAGGAAATGAATACCCATTTAACACTCTGTCTAATATAGGTATATTTTCTATTAGTGGTATATTTAATTTAGGAATAGCCACTATTTTTGGGCTTATTAAAGACCCTTTAACATCAAAGAATTCTCTTAAAAAATACGTTGTTGCACCTAATACAAAAGTATTTATGGCTATTCCAGTTATAAACTCTCCTGCCTTCATCTTAATAACAAAGAAATAAAATAACAAAGAAATAAATACACTACTAGATATACCAAACATTACACCTAAAGCCCAAGATTCAAATATATAAGAGCCACAAACAGCACCAAAAGCACTAACTAAAAGCATACCTTCCATAGATATATTAAATACATTAGCATGCCATGTAAACAATCCACCTAATGCTGCAAGCAAAATAGGAATGGATGCTGGAAGTGTTGATCTAATAATTTCAATAAACAAATTCATTTTATAACCTCACTACTTTTTTACACTATTAGATTTTCTTATAGCTTGAATTTTACTTAAAAATATAGAACTATAAGAACGAAATCCGACAACAGATAAAACCATCACTGCAATTAGCATTGTGGTAAACTCAGATGGAACTCCTGTATCTAATTGCATACCTGTAGCTCCTGAACGTATAACAGAAAAAAACAGGGCATAAAATAATAGACTTAGTACACTATTATTAGAAATGATAGAAACCATAAGTCCATCATTTGCAAATGTTTCACCAAGATTAGGTAAAAAACGATTTTGTTGTGCTGAACCTATTATAAGTAAAGCTCCTGCAAGCCCAGAAAGTGCACCACTATAAAGCATTACTTTGTAAAAATTTATGTCAGTTTTGCATCCACCAATTTTAGCAAAAATATAATTTTTACCCATTATTTTTAATTCGTATCCTTCTCTTGTTTTACTTACGTATATATATACAATTATAAAGACTATTAATACTATAAAAATAGATGTATCAAGTTT
>CAMRCO010000002.1 GCA_947040945.1 uncultured Spirochaetia bacterium | reverse complement strand
GTGAAAGGCAAGGCTTCCTTACAAAAATGGTTTTTGAAAGAATAAATTTTTAATAGGGAATGGAGATTGGAATTTATTAATGATAAAATTATTGAATAAGTGGATAGGCTATACTAATTAGGACAGAAAATATTCGACCATAATTTAATATAAAGTATATAATAAAATATTAGGAGAAAAGATTATGGGAAGAAAAATAAAGAATTACACAAATGAGTTCAGAAAACAAATAGTGGCACTAAATAAAAATGGTGAAATTAAATTTATGATGTAGAAAAGGAAGATTAGAGAAGTGATGAAAAGGCTCAAAATCATGTCGAAATACACACAATTAAAATATAAAAAGCATGCTGGTCAAACGAATTATGCTGAGGTGAAAAATATTTTGGATAGGAAATTTAATGACAGGAAAAATTTGGCAGTGCTTGTAAGCGACCTCACTTATGTTCGAGTTGGCAATGCTTGGAATTATATTTGCCTCATCATAAATTTATATAACCGTGCTATCGTTGGATTTCAGTTGGTGAAAATAAAGATAGTGAGTTAGTATAAAAAGCATTTATGAGTAGCAAAATAAATTTATCTAATGTTAAAATATTTCATGCAGACAGAGGCTCTGAGTTCAACAATTTTCAAATTGATGAAGTCTTACATGCTTTCAAGATTCAGCATTCGTTGAGTAGAAAAGGCAATCCTTGGGATAATGCTATTGCCGAAGCGTTATACAAGACTTTGAAAACTGAGTTTGTTGATAACCGAATATTTTCATCAAAGTACCAATTGAAAAAAGAACTTACTGATTATATCAATTGGTATAACAAGAAAAGGCTTCATAGTAGTTTGGGATATTTTGCTCCGCTACAGGGAATGTTAAAAAATATTGATGCTAGAGGAAGTGGCTAGTTGTGGACGAATATTTTTTGTACTAAAAAGCCTTCCATTCCAATGTTTTTCATCTATCATAATAAAATAAATTTTTTAGATTTTTTATTTATCTTCACCAGATAATATTTTGTTTTTACGCTCTTCTAATTCTTCAATTTGCTTCATCAAACAATCAGAGAAACTGCCGTCGACTGCATAGGCTTCTCCTGTATTATAATAATTTAGCAAGACAACTTTATTTTTTTTGTCAAAACAAAATATATCATCACCATTTCCAATAATTTTTAGAAATGGTATATAATCTTTAAATCCAAGTTCATGTATCTCTTCTGTTCGAACATAAATATCTAAATAATCAGGTATCTCTTTTGCAATGCCATATACAATAATCCCACGACAAAAAGACCAAAAAGGGGCAACATCATAAGCATTTGCTTGTGGCCAAACTTCTTCTTTGGCATTCATATAAAGCCCACCAAGTCGAGACATAGTAAAATCTCTAAACTCTTGTGGTAATGTAATATTAAATTTTTTTTCAAAAATTGAAACATCAGATTCGGAAGGTTCATTGCCCATACAGGACACTACTTGATAATCACTTTTATCAGGCTTATATTTACTAAAATAATCAAAAACCTGTTCTAATGCCATGAACTGCACTCCTACAAAATAAAATATAAATTAGCCACATAAAATTATTTAAAGCAACAAAATTCATTAGAATTATTGTACTATAAAGAGTAGAAAACTTCAAGGCAAAAGTATTGTAATCAGAAAATATTTTTCGCATTGGTTCTTCAATCTTGAATAATTATATTAAATATTGAATTTGCTCCATTATGCCTCACTCTCATTATATTTGTTTTACGGCATTGCACCGTATTCTTTGTTTTTCGTTATTATCAAAATAATCCTACCTATACTATACAGCAATCACTTTCATAATTCAAGCCAAAATATGTGAATTTTATATTTCGGCTTACTTATTTTTGTTTTTAAAGTTCTGCTCTACCTTCATCAACTCAACTCGCTTACGGATATTCTCAGCACTGGAAATTTATCCACACAAAGTAGATAGCTTTAGATTTTCGTTAGAGAAGTAAGCTCCAAAATCCTCTTCATGTGTACAAATATAATTGATAACTATATAATCGATTTATTGTTTTTTTTATCTAAACTATCAATTTGCATAGAGTCTCTGACATCAAGTCCCATTCTTTTTCTAAAATCCATAAAACACCTCTTAAGTTATTGATCTATTTTATTTTCCATATCTTCCTTAATTTTATTCACATACTCAACACTTATTCCAGTATATTTAGCAATATTACGAACATCCATATTAGTAGTAATCATATCTTTAATTAAACTTATTAAGTTATCAAATTTTTCTTTAATCGGCTCAATCTCTTTTATAGTAAACTCTGTAAGCTCAACAATTTCATCAATACTTTTATTTTTTAGCAACATTTTTTTTATCTTTCTCTATTCTTAGCATAACTTCATTATGAGTTTTATATTTTGGGCTTTCATGAATAATTGCCATATAAATATTTTCAGCAAAAGAATAATAAGTATTATCAGATAAAATTATATGATCCATTATCTAAACTCCAAAAGGCAAGCATGCATGATAAAGTCTATTGTTATATCAAGGTCTTTAATATCTAGATTTAAATTTTCATGTACTCCAGGCACATTGTGAGCAATAAAAACTTTTCTAGCTTTATAAGTAATTGCGGTACTAAAAATATCAACTGGGTCAAGAGTATCTCTACTATCGGCACCAACAGATGCAATATAAACACAAACAACATAGCCATAATCCAGAAATGCCTTGTTTTTTTAAATCAACTGCTTCATAGTCAAGAAGACTACGAAATATTTTGTAAGCCTGCACAGTGTTACGTCATTTAACTGACTCTTTTATTTTTATTGTTGGAATTAAAATTTTCATTTCTTTAGGCATATTAAAATCCTTGTACTTTCGTGTCTAATTAGAATAACAAACAAAAACTAAAGCAAATTAAAACTTGACAACTACACTGCAGTATACTATACTAGTCATCGAAAATATAAAAAAAAAGGTGCAACAATTGTATATAACAGGTAAAAATGCTATTTCAGAGGCTTTAAGCAAATCATTAGTTGAAGCGATTTATATAAAAATGCCATTAAAGGACAGAGAAAAATATATTGTTGGCATGGCAAAAAACCATAATATAAAAATAATTAGCTTAGAGAAAAATGAAATGAAGTCCACTACAGGACAGTCTGAAAATGTTGTTGCAAAGGTGAAAGAAAATTCTAGCATTGGAATAGAGGAAATAGTAAATAATGCTTTCAAAAAAAATGAGAACCCATTAATTTTTCTTCTTGACGGTATAACTGATGTTCATAACTTGGGTGCTATTATAAGGAATGCATATTTTTTTGATGTGTCAGGAATAATAATGCCAAAAGACCATTCCGCACCAATGAATGAAAAAGTTTATGAAATATCATCAGGGGCAGCATATCACATGAAAACGGCAATAGTGTCTAACTTAAACCGAGCAATAGAATATTTACGGGAACGTGATTTTTGGGTTTATTATGCTAGTGAAAAAGGTGACGCAAATCTTGACACATTTCTTTTTGACAAACCAACAGCTGTAATTTTAGGTAATGAGCATAGTGGCGTGCGTAAAATTATTCAAGACAATGCAGACGGAAGCATTTTTATAAAATCAATTAATGGCTTCGACTCACTAAATGTTTCAAGTGCCTCAGCTGTTATTGCTTATGCTTACTCGACTAAAATAAGTCAGTAGCACATGTTATAGTCGCTTCACGAGCAGCACCAACTGAAACTATACCTACGCTAACATTAGTAACCTCTTCAATTCTTTTAAGGTAAACTTTTGCATTTTTAGGTAATTCGTCATAATTTCTTATTTCACTTATGTCAGTTTTCCAACCTTCAAACTCTTCATATATTGGAGTAACATTTTTAAGCATTTCTAAATTGGCAGGATATTCTTTAAGCAAAGCGTCATTATGTTTATAGCCAACACAAAGTTTAATTGTGTCGAGAGTGTCAAGAATGTCAAGCCTTGTAATCGCAAGATATTTAAGTGAATTAATGTATCCTGCATATTTCACAACTGATAAGTCGAGCCAACCGCAACGTCTTATGCGACCAGTAACAGTGCCGTATTCTTGTGCTCGCTCTCTAATATATTCGCCTATTTCATTGTCAAGTTCGGTTGGGAATGGGCCTTCACCTACCCTAGTTGCATAAGCTTTAACTACACCAATTATGTTGTCAATTTTTAATGGGCCAACACCCGTACCTGTACATGCGCCTGCTGCTGTTGGGTTCGATGATGTTACAAATGGATAAGTGCCATGATCAATATCAAGCATTGTAGCTTGTGCACCTTCAAACAAAACTTTTTTACCATTGTCGAGTGCATCATTAATTAAATAGGCAGTATCAACTGTGTAAGGTTTAAGTTTTAAGGCATATTCTCTATACTCATTAAGTATGTCATTATAGTCTAAAGGGGACTCATTATAAACACGCTCTATAAGTACATTTTTAGTTTCAACATTAACTTTAAGTTTTTTCTGAAACATTTCGTCATCAATTAAGTCCTGCACTCGTATTCCCATTCTAGACATTTTGTCCATATAACAAGGCCCTATACCATTTTTAGTAGTACCAATTTTATTGTCACCAAGCATTTTTTCTTGATACTCATCTAAAAGTATATGATATGGAAAAAGTATATGTGCCCTTGAAGATATGCGTAAATTAGAAGTGTCAATTCCTTTGTCATTCATACCCTTAATTTCTTCTAAAAAAACTTTAGGATTGATGACAACGCCATTACCAATAACACATATTTTATCTTTATAAAGTATTCCTGAAGGAAGTAGTCTAAGCTTGTAGGATACATTATCAACAACAATGGTATGCCCAGCATTACTTCCACCCTGTGAACGGACAATAAAATCAGAACGCTCTGAAAGATAGTCTACAATTTTCCCCTTACCTTCATCTCCCCACTGTGTTCCAACGATTACAATTGACGGCATAATAACAATCCTTTATACAAAAAAAATTAAACTACATTCTATTAGTTAAAATATAAAAAAGCAACTAAATTATTTTTTATTAAGAAGCATCATTTAAATATATTTAAAATCATCCAGTATATTCACTCCACTACACAAGTTTAATAAATAGTTAATTGACTTTGAATGAGAGTTGTTGTATTATATATAATAATGATTATTTTAATAATTACACAGCATATGACTTTTTCTTACGCATATAGAATATTGTCTATGGAGGCAGAAGAAAATGCAACTAATTAAGCACATAGAAAAAGAGCTATGGAGGGGAACAATTCTTCGCTTCAAAGGACAATATCCATTTGAGGAAATTGTGGACTTTATGTTAATATGTTACCCATCTTGTGAGAGTGGCTTTGCTTTAACTTGCATTTCAGGATATTGTGCAGGGAACTTGGAATTATGCCTACCTGAAGAGGCGGTAAATGATTTTAATAGCTCTATTTCTACACAATGGGTAATAGATAATTGGAATAAATGGATATATGATGGATGTACAATTAATGATGTATGGTTTATTGAAAATACTGTTCCAACAAGCTTTGAATAAAGTAACCAAAATACCACATAAAATTTGAGTTATTCAAAAATGTTTAAATATAACTTAAACGAAAGCACCTACCAATTAAAAATCGGGGAGTGCTTTTTTGTGTTCATAAAAAATATATTTGCTTGACAAACTGTCCTTAGAATAATAAATAAATATATTATTTTTTTGGAGGCTTGTTTATGAGTACATAAGAATGAAGCATATCATCATCACTTGATACAACATTAACATTTAAAGGATCAACAAGCCATTCTCTGTTTATAATAAAGTTATAATAATAATTTCCATTGGGAGCATCAAGTGTTATACTCCATACATTATTTGTAGTTTTCGTCATGCTGTACCTTGTAGTATTAAATCCTAAATGGTCGGAAGTGAACATAACTTCATCAGCCATATTATTACTATAAAGAAATGTAACTGTTCCGTCATCATTATATACTGGATTCTTAAATGTGTTAGGATTATAAACTTTACTACTGTCTTCTAGTATGTCAAAATAACTTACCATTTGATTAAAGTCATCATATATCACTTGCTCATTAAGTGGATCATTAATCCAAACATCATTCACTCGGTATCTATATAAATATCGACCTGCCTCAAGTGGTTCTTGCCAAACAAAGTAATAAACACCATATGTGCTTTTAATTAAAGGTATAGTGCTATCCCAATTATTAAAATCTCCTGAAATCTCTACATAGTCATAATTTTCAGCAAAAGTAAAAAGAACACCATCTTCCACAATTCGAGGAGCAGATGCATCTTGCACCTCGTAATATTTTAGATAAACTTCTTCTTCAAGACGAATCTCTCTTTGCTCTAAAGTCTCGGCTGTTGGGTCGCCACCACATGACAAAAAAAGCATGCTAATTATCAGTAATAAATAAATTGATTTTCTCATTAATTAACCTGAAATATTTAATTTACTAGTACCATCTGTTGAGTCATCTTTTTTTATACCCACATTAGGTTTACCTACTTTAGCTATGTTAACTTCAGCCTCTTGCCAAGCCGTTTTAAGTTCTTTAAGATATTCTATAACTTCAATTAGAGGCTCTTTTGACTTAGCAATATTAGCCTCTGTAAGTTTTTGATTCATATAAGTATAAATCGCTGAAAGCCTGTCTGATATGTCTCCTGCATCAAAGTTTAATGATGCAAGTAATTCATATATAATATCTTGTGCTTTAAGTATATTAGTATGAGCATCTTCTGTTCCATATTTCTTAGATAAGGCATCAACAGCTACGTTTAAAAACTTAATAGCACCTTCATACATAGCAATAACAAGTTTGCCTTGCGGAGCTGTGCTTATATCAATTTTTTTATATTCACTATACCCATGTTTTTTACTCAACTTATAACCTCCAAAACTATATATTATTATACTAGACTTATAGTTTAAATATCGGAAATTTACGTTAATTTTGTAAACATTTTTTGTTTTTATGCTTAATTATATAGTCTTTACAAAAATAAAAATCACTCTCCATTCTTCTTTGGTCTGTGTTTTTTTTGGCAAACTTAACATAGTCAGAAAACTCTAGAAACGACACAATAGCTTCATATTCTGGTATAATATTTTTATCTGAATACAAAATAAACTCTTTAGTTGTCATTTTAGCTACCCCAATTGAAAATCTGCTAGATAAATAATTCTTAAAAACCTCTGTAAGTTCAAAATAGAAATTTGTCTGCATATTAAGACGTACATAATTTTTAGAATATAGATTATCAAGTAAAATTAAAGCATTTTTGTCCTCATCTACTTCAATTAAACTTACATTTTTATCTTTTTTTCTTAATCTTCTAATAATAAAAAATATTCCTAAACCTATTAAAACTATGACTAGTAATATAGATACATATATATACCAAGGTGTTTTTATTTTTAATGGCTCATCTAATGGAGGAAGCGTTTCGCCATCTGAAAATGCTAGAACAGTTATTTCTATGTCCTCACCATTTATGCTCTCTTTTTTATTGTTAGCTGTATATTCTAAATTAAAACCCGATATAACAAACTTTCCAGTATCATAAAACGACAATTCATAAAAAATATTTTGCTCTGTATAATTTCCATTATTTTTTACAACCGTATTTGAAGATATAATTCTCGATATATCTTCTGTGTCATCAAAAGAAATATTCTTAAATGACAAATTAATATCACTTCTATATACTATCTTCGTATTATAGCTTATTACTTCACCAGCATATATATTTACCTTAGAAATATTCGAGCGAGTATATATAACTGTACCAGATTCTATATTCTCATTTTTTGAAAGTATTATAAAAGTTATTATTATGACTATAGTCAATACAACTATTATAGGTACTATATTCTTTTTTATTAAAAACTTTTTAATCATTTAATAAAAACAACCTAAAAAGTCTTTCATCATCATCTACACTCTCAATTTCAAGTATATAATATGGAGTATTAAAAAAATCAATAAACTTATCACCCCATTCAATTATACTTATACCATCTTCATATATAGAAGAGTCGAGTCCAACAGAATATAGGTCATCATAACTTTCAAGTCTATATAAATCAATATGTCTTAAAACGCTTTCCTCATCATCAAAAACAATATCATATTCATTAATAATTGTAAAAGATGGACTTGATACAATATTTTCTGAATCAAAGTTTTTTGCGATATGTCTTGTAAGTGTAGTTTTTCCATACCCTAAATTGCCTTTCATTATTATAATATCTTTATTCTTAAATATTTTACTAATGGAGGCTGTATACTCACTAATATTGTCTAGGTTGACACTGTCTTCTCTTATTAATTTTTTTTCCATATTTATTCTTTCAAACATAGCAATACTTATTAGTATATTTTATAAATCTTAGTTTGTCAAAGTATTTCTAAGCTAAAATGCATATCAGAAATAAATTATTTTTGCTTATATCTATTAAATATTATTCTTAAGTAATCTTATTACGAGTGTAACTTTTTTATACTTATGTATCATAAATATTCTTACAAAATCTCAAATTGATTTTTATTGTATTTAATAATTCCTTCTTTTTGCATTTTGCTAAGCTCATTTGACATAGCACTTCTATCTACACAAAGATCTGCGGAAAGATTTTCACGGCTATGTGGTATTGTAAATTTTTGCCCCATTCCACGATGCATTTTAAAACGCAAAATACTTAGATAATGCAAAACTTCTTATTGCGCAGACTGTTCCGCATTCGCTTATGGCAACTTTCATCAAGAGTTTATGAAAAACAAGATAACAATAATCGGATGTCCAAAGCTAGATAAAACTGATTATTCAGTAAAGCTCACTACAATATTAAAAAACAATAACATAAAATCTGTAACAGTAGTACGCATGGAAGTGCCATGTTGTGGCGGCATTGAAAGTGCAACTATAACAGCATTAAAAAATTGCGGTAAATTAATCCCATGGGAAGTGATAACACTTTCAACTGACGGTGTTATATTAGAAGCTTAAATTGAACAAAACTTATTGAATAATAATAATAATAATAATAAATAGGAGAAAAAATATATCTATGTTTTGCTTTCAATGTGAACAAACAGCTAAGGGAGATACTTAACAGAAAATGGTGCATGTGGCAAAAAACTGATATAGCAAATATATAAGATGACCTAACCTCTGATCTTATTGCTCTCGCTTTATCTTTTAAAAGTAAAAAATACTAACATTTAAAAGGCAATTTTGAATCGGTGTGATTTCACAGCAAAAAGAATTTATAGATATTCCAGCCCTGTATTATTTACAACAAATTGTATTATACCTATTCTCAAAAATTATTCTGACAGAATTTTACAACATCTATTATTGCATCATTTATCTCACCTAATATTCTGAATATTCTAGTGTAGATATTAAACTTAAGCACAATATCTACCACCAGAATAGTATCTTAAAAATATTTTGTTTTTTGCTGTTTAAAAAATTTTCTAAATAAATTAGAATCCTAAAGGTATTGCGAGCAAGTTAATAATAATTCCTGCTAGCAAACCAACAAACGGATCTACCATAGCCGTTACAATCATCGCCACACTTCCTGCGAGACTCTCTGCTTTAGTAGCATTAGCAAATGTAACTTGAAGACTACCAGGTAACGATACAAAAATACCTAAAACAAACAATGTCCCCGCAGTAGCAGAAGTGGGAATATGTTTGCTAATCCTAGATACTAAGCCTGTTGCAAGCAAAACACCCATAAAACTCATCAAGAGAACAGTTGATAAAATAGGATTCGGTGTAGCTGAGGTAGGTGACAAAATAATAGCAATTGGTGAGCCACCAAACATAGATGAAAGTGCATCAGCAAGACCAGAATAAATAGACACATAGTCACTGTTTTCAGTAGTGTTTGAAATAATACCACTAATTTTTGTGAAAGCTATATTTCCACCAATGGTCATACAAACTAATGCCAGAACACCACGCAACACATTAAAATTAAATACAGGTTTTTGCAGCTGAAATTTTTCAAACGCCATAGGCATAATCGCAACTTTAATTTTATTTTTGTCAGGCAAGTGATAAACAATGGTAGAACCAATAACAGATATGGCAAATGTATATACCAATTCTTGTGTTAGCATATACATTATAACAGCCAAAGCAATGGATGTTGATGCAACTTTAAAGTTTTCTTTAGCCATATCAAAAGCAACTTTAGCTAAAATAATGCTCACTCCACACATCATAGCAGTGGTTACACGCATACCAGCAAATCTAACTATATCATCTAAAAGCCCAAATGCTCCAATAAGCATCATAGCAATCCCTGCTATAAATACTATAGTTAAGCGCTCTTGTCGTGTGTGTCCCATTCTACCAGCCATAATAATGGTATCTGCTTGGAATGAAATAGGCACTGATGATTGAAATACAAGGCAACTGATAACGCCGACCAAAAAAGCCAGTGATGAAGGAACTAGAGCAAAACCAAAAGATACAGCCATCACAGACTGAGAAACTCCATTTAATGTACCAACTAAAGCAGCGATAATATTTTCAAGCATAATATAAACTCCTTTACAATGCTATTATTAATACAAATTTTGAAATGCTTCACATTGTTCACGCAATACTTTATTACAAACCGTCTCTCCTTCAGCAGCAAGTCGTTTTTCATCCACATTTGTAAGTTGATTATTTTGATATACTACTTTACCATTAATCATTGTTAACCAGACATTCCCCATAACAGCAACCCTAGCGAGTAAATTGCGTGGGTCATGGAGTGTTCCTGTCATTTCCAAAGTTTCTGTATCAATCATAAACAAATCCGCAGCCTTACCCACTTCCAAGGAACCAATATCAGACCTACCAAGAGTTTTAGCTCCATTAATCGTTGCTATTTTTAACAAGTCGTATGCAGAAACACACCCACGCTCTTTGCTATGATAACATTGCATTAAGTAAGCAATACGCAAGGAATCTAATGAATGTGCACAGTCATTTGTGGCAGAACCATCACTACCTAAGCTAAGAAGTACATTGTATTTTTCTAGACGCTTCATATCTAATATAGGATGACCACCTAAAACTGCAGGGGCAGGACAATGTGAAATACCTGTACCAATATCCCCCAAGTGTTTGTATTCATCATCTGTTAACTCCCAACAATGTGCCAACCATGTATTCTCACCCAAAAATCCAATACGTTCACACCAGTCCATCGTTCTTAAATTGTGACGTTCCATCATTATAGAATTTTCGCCCTCCCCCAAATGTGTGTGTAGACGAACACCAGTCTCTTTTGCAAGTTTGATCGATTCAACAAAGGTATCCTCATAGCAATTGACTGGTTGGCAAGGAGCAATTACAATTTGTCGCATCGAAAAGGGTGTCACATCATGATAGTTCTTAATTAATCGTCTTGTGTCGTTAATAAAAGTTTCTGTGGTTTCCAACATACCGTTTGGAATTGTACTTCCTTCACTACGTGGCAAAGTATTACTACCACGACCTGCGTGGAAACGAATACCAATTTTCTCGGCAGCATCCATCTGTCTATCAATTGCTTCTAGTTTCGTGTGTGTAGTATAGCAATATTGATGATCGAATACTGTTGTGCAACCATGTTTCACAGAATCTGCCATAGCAGTTAGTGCTGAATAATAAATTACATCCGAATCTATTTTTTCAAAAATAGGGTATATTTTATCTAACCATTCTACAACCGACATACTGGGGTAATCAATAGTAACTAGATTACGAACAAAGGTTTGAAAAAAATGATGATGAGTGCTCACTAAACCAGGATATATAAATTTGCCAGTTGCATCTATTTTTAATGCGTCGGGGCAATTAATATTTGGAGAAATTTCTAATATTTTTTTTTCTGAAATTAAAATATCAACATGGTCATACACAGTATCCTTCGAATCACAGCTTACTACAGCCAATGCATTTTTAATAAGAATTTTTTGATTCATAAATAATAGAGCCTCATATAAGAATTCTGCATTATATGAAAGCCATCCCCTTTTTATATTTTTATTTATTGTACCTTATATGTAGACAAAATCAAGTAAAATTTTAAAAAATACTACAATTTAGTAACATATTAAACTATTTTTTAGATATAAAAAAAAGAAAATGTACTTCGTAAAAATGTAATTAAATAACAATTAAATTACAAAACAATCAAATTAAAGCAGATAATATACGTTAAAAAACAAAAAGCAAGAGAAATATCCCTTGCTTTTCATTTATTAGTTTTAACTAATAAACTTTATTTTTTATAAGTAAATGTTAAAGACTTTTTGTTTAATGCCTTAGCAATTCCTGCTGGTGTATTATCTTTCAATTTTACTCCACCAATTTGCTCACTAGTAGTTAGCATAACATTTGCACCACTTACCTTAAAAGCATCATAATGCATTTTTCCACCACGTGTTCCCTTATATACAGCAACATCTCCAACCATTTCTACAAAAGTGTGGTTGTATCCTGTATTCTTTTGAAGCATAACAGATTTACCATCAGCAGAAAAAACATATGTTGTATCAATTCCTTCTACAGATTTACCAACAATTGTTTTTCCTTTTACTTGGTCAAAAAACATTGTGTCTGCTGTTTGCCCAAAAGCTACTGTACTAAAAAACATAAATGTAAACAAAAATAGCAATCTCATAAAACACTCCTAAATTTAATTTCAATGCTATAGAATAAAAACAAATAATAAGCAACTATTTTAAATAAGCTCTTTTGTAGGCAAAGTTAATAGAAGACTCAATCCCAAGTTCATAACTTGCTTTAATCGACCAATTAGGGCTTCTAATTAATTCTCTACCAAGCAAAATTAAATCAGCTTTATTTTCTTTAAGAATACTTTCAGCAAACTCTGGTGTATTAATCATACCAACCGCTCCAACGGGTATGCTTGTAGCATTTTTAATTGTACTTGCGAGAGGAACTTGATAGCCTTCAAAAACATCAAGATCAAGATCGTCTATAACTCCACCTGAGCTCACTGAAATAATATCAATATTTTGAACAGACTTAAACAACTCAATATAATCAAGAACTTTAAGACCTTCTTCTTTATAGTCGGTAGCAGAAATGCGAAGACAAAGTGTACCTTTATAAATACTTCTAATGCTTTCAAGTATTTCTTTTAAGAACCTTGCTCTATTTTCAAGACTTCCTCCATATTGGTCAGTCCTCTTATTAGTAATAGGAGATAAAAATTGATTAATTAAATATCCATGAGCCCCATGTATTTCTATTACGTCAAAACCTGCAGAAGCGGCTCTTCTTACTCCATTTAAAAACTCCTCTTTAACCATATCAATATCACTTTGAGTCATCTCTTTTGGAGTAGCATAACGACTGTCATCAATAACATTACTACAACTAAGAGGAATGCCTTTTACCATGCTTTTTCGACCCGCATGAGCTATTTGTATTCCAGCTTTAGCCCCTTGTCCTTGAATCACTCCACATAATATTTTAAGCCCCGCTATATGCTCATCACTCCATATACCCAAATCTAAATCGCTGATACGTCCTTCTTTTGAAACACTTGTCGCCTCTAAAATAATAAGACCAACTCCTCCTATTGCTCTTGCCCCATAATGTACAAGATGAAAATCTTTTACAAATCCTTCATCGTCTGATTTTAGCATACACATAGGTGCCATAACAATACGATTTTTTAATGTTGTATCATTTATTGTAATCGGAGAAAATAAAATACTCATAACTGTGCCTCCATATTTTTTTATACCAAGTTCAGATTATACTTTTATTTTAGCAAAAAACAATATATAATTCTAATGTATATTACTATTAAGGAGAATATTATTTATGGATAACAATGTAAAAGCTAGTTTCAAGGGTATTATCCCCTTCATTGTGTTTTTAGGTATTTATTTAGGTACAGGTATTGGTCTCCATCTTAATGGAACTGAAATGGCGTTCTATCAATTGCCTTCCCCTGTAGCTTCTTTCGCAGGTATTTTAGTTGCTTTTATTATCTTTAGTGGTTCACTAAAAGATAAAATGCATATTTTCCTAAAAGGATGTGGAGACGAAAATATTATTACTATGTGTATTATTTACCTACTCGCAGGAGCTTTTGCCACTGTAGCAAGTGCTATGGGTGGAGTTGAAGCTACTGTAAACTTAGGGCTTACTTTCATTCCTCCACAATTTATTGGGGTAGGTATTTTTATTATTGCTGGATTTATTTCGACAGCTACAGGAACATCTGTTGGAGCTATTGTTTCAGTGGGGCCTATTGCTATTGGACTTGCTGAAAAAAGTGGAGTACATCTTCCTCTTGTTTTAGGAGCACTTATAGGGGGTGCTATATTTGGAGACAATTTATCTGTTATTTCTGACACAACAATTGCGGCTACTCGAACTCAAGGGGTTGAAATGAGAGATAAGTTTCGTGTAAACATTGCTATTGCTCTTCCTGCAGCTATTGTTACAATTATTCTTATACTTATTTTTGGAGCACCAGAAAGCGCATCTACTGTAGAATTAAGCTCTTACAATATTATAAAAGTGTTACCATATATACTTGTTTTAGGATTGTCATTAGCAGGACTTAATGTATTTTTAGTGCTAACTAGTGGAATAATCGCATCTGGTATAGTAGGACTAATTTATGGAGATTTTTCTCTTTTAGGATTTAGCCAAAACATATATAAAGGATTTACAGGAATGAATGAGATATTTATTTTATCTCTTCTTACTGGTGGGCTTGCCGCTCTTGCAATAAATGCTGGTGGTATTCACTGGATACTTGATAATGTTAAAAAACTTATTAAAGGGCCAAAAACAGCTCAGCTAGGAATGGGTGCTTTAGTTAGCATAGCAGACATTGCTGTTGCTAACAATACAGTTGCTATCATATTAAACGGCTCTATTGCTAAAGAAATCAGCAAAGAATATAAAGTTGATCCTCGCCGTACTTCTACTATCCTCGATATATTTTCTTGTGTGTGGCAGGGACTTATACCTTATGGTGCACAAATGCTTATTTTACTAAAATTCACAGAAGGTGCTGTCGACTTTACAATGATATTCCCTTATCTGTGGTATCAAGGATTATTATTTATAGTTGCAATTGCTTCTATATTTATTCCGTTTGCTGATTCTTATATTAAAAAACACCCATGGAATTGGGAAACTAAATAATATTTAATTTATGCTACTTAAGGAATAATTTTACTTATGGAAAAAGAAAATATTTATGTTTTGAATCAAGAAGATAGTATAGCAATAAATAATAATTTTATTGAAGTTAAAGTTCAAAATGAATTAAAAAAATATAATATTGACGAACTTAAAAAAGTATCTATTGTTACAACAGATAAAGGTCCATTTATAGATGACACATCATTACTGTTACAGTTTGAGAATAGTTGTCTTATTTTCCCATCAGAAAACCCTTTAACTGAAATATTCTTATTTGAACAATTAGCAAAGTTTGTAAAGATTGACTTTGAAGAAGTAATAAAGGCATCAAGTTCTACTGATAATAAAGAATTTATTTTATATAAAAGTTTAAGCTAAATGTCGCTAGAAAAAACAATATTGGCTTGACGCCTTGCCTCATCGATAATGCCCATTACTATTTGGGTGTTATCGAGGGAGGTTATGCTAGACTCACGCCCCTCCCGAACACAAGTAACAAACTCAAGTATCTCGTGATAATAAACTACATATTCATCAAGCACACTTTCGTCTTTCATAATGTGAGCATTAGAGTTATCAATTGTAATAATTTTAGACGTAGCAGGAAAAAAGTGAGCTATTATTTCTTTTGTTTTAGTGTGTATATGAGCATCTGTCCCATCATTTGATATTTTAGAATGCTTAATTTCTACATCAAAATTGTCATAAGACAAAACTAAAGTTCCTTTCCCGTCCACATTTGATGGAAGTTTAACAACTGAATGATGATTTATTTTATTAGGTTTCCCCCATAATGCAACTGTAAACCACACTCCATAAAGACCTAAGTCCATTAAAGAGCCACCTGAACGCTCAAGAGAAAGAGAGCTTACAGTTTCTCCTCTTAAAAAATTATCAAGTTTTGAGGTAACCTTAGCAAATGCCAAACTAACATGAGTAATTTCATTTTCATTTTCTAGCATTTTTTTTAGCTTTATAAAATTAGGTAAAGTTGGAGTAACCACAGCCTCCATAAGGACTACATTTTTTGATTTTGCTAAATTTATAAGCTCATTCATTTCTTGGCTATTACTAGTGAAAGGTTTTTCAAGCAGAATATGATGTCCACTTTCAATTAATATTTTTGCCTGACTATAATGACAATTATTTGGAGAGGCAATATAAACAGCATCAGTGCCAGTTCTAGCGAGTTCTTCGACTGTAGAAATATGTCTTCTAAAGCCATACTTATTAATAAACAACTTGCCCCTAGATTCTTGCCTTGAGCAAACAGCATCAAGCTCAATATTGGGGCAAAGTTTTACAGCATCGAGTATTTTTTCTGTAATCTCACTTGTGCCAACAATACTCAATTTCATAAACTATTCCTAATATTTAATTACACACTATTGTTATATTTATTTTTTTGTTAATGTAACAGCAGTAGGGTCAAAAGGTTTAGGTTTAGTATCACCTTCACCACCACCACCTTCACCAGCCTTTTTATCTTCAGTATCAGCTTCAGGTGTAACGAGGGGATCAGTAGGATCAGTATCATATATGACTTTATTTGGGTCATTAAGGTCAAAGGTTATTGTGCCAGCAAAAGTAGGTTTCCCTGTTGTTGGAATTCTAAGGGCATGAAAAAGAATCCCTGTGCTTTCATGACTACCAACAATTAATTGAGTAAGAGAAGTAGTAGCGTATGCGCCTGTGCCATCAGCATGTAGTACAAGCATAGCGTTTGTAGTTGTAGGCTCCCCCGTCGTTTTATTTATTAGTAGCCCAGTATAAACACCTGCTCTGTCTGCTAATGTCAATATTTCATTTTCATTTTCATCTTCTGGCTCAGTACCAGTAAAGCAAGAAATCAGTAAAAACATAGATAAGAAATAAAATAAAGTTACCGCTTTTTTCATTATCAATTCCTCCTTAAATTAATAAACTCACATATTAATTATACTATAATATACACTATTTGCAAATAAATTTATAATGTTATAGAAAGATATTCCGACACCAAATTTTCAATTAATAACTTTTGCAGTTGACATAACAGAAAAAAATATTATAGTTAATAGAGTAGATAATTTTAATTTAAGAATAATATAAATGAATGAAGAAAAGAAAGCAAAATACAGACGTAAAAGACATAAAATATACATTAAAAATAAAAAACAAAAAGAGAGAATGGCTTATATTAATAGTCTTCCTATAATTCAAGCTGTGTCTTTTTTGGACAATAAATTATTTCTTAAAATATTTAAAACTGAAAGAAAAAATATTATAAAAAAGTTTATGAGGGGGATGAGTAGGCTTGGTGATGGCTATGTTTGGGCAATTTTGTCATTATATTTTTTTATTTCAGGAATACCAAATGCCTCACTATATTTTACACGTGCTATAATAAGCGTTTTTCTTTCAATTATAACTTTTTTATATATCAAAAAATTTGTGAGAAGGCTTAGACCATATAAAAAGCACTTCAAAAAACCATTTATGTTACCGCCAGATATTCACTCATTTCCATCAGGACATACTATGGTTTCATTTGCTATGTCTATGTCGATGGGAACATACAGCATAAACACTGCTATAATTTTTTATATAATAGCAATTTTAATAGGATACAGCAGAATATTTGTAGGACTACATTATCCTTTTGACGTAATAGTAGGCATTATTATAGGAACAATTATCAGCTTCATAAATAATATAGCTTTCTATTTAATAACAGGGCTTCCTATACTCGGACACATATAAGGTTATCATAATACTATTTTTTTTTGCATTCTTATGATAGAATTAAATATTAATTTAATTGGAGGTCTTTTATGTTTAAAGGAAAACTTATAAAACTTAGATCATACAAAGAAAGCGATACTGAAACAGTATTGAAACTTATTGAAGAAGAAGGAATAAGAAGTAATTTATCCCCCACCGCCATATTCCCATACTCTTATGCTTCTGAAAAATCTTTTATTGATATGTCTATGAAAATGCCTGAAGGACACACATATAATTTTGCCATCGAAAGTTTAGAGTCAGGCGAGTATATAGGCGGGTGTGGAATTAATAAATACCTAAACAGAGAACGTATAGCCGAAATAGGAATTTTTATAGCAAATGAACATCAAGGTAAAGGATACGGAAAAGACTCATTAATTACACTTTGCAATTTTATATTTGATGAAATTAATGCTCGTAAAGTAATGCTCAGTTATTTTAGTTTTAATAGTAAAGCTGGAAATCTCTATAAAAAAATAGGCTTCAAAGAAGAAGGCATACATAGAGAAGAGATTTTTAGACATGGAAAATATTATGACAGAATATACATGGGGCTTTTTAAGTCAGAGTTTATAAAAGATTAATTATAATAATTTATGAAAAAAATCTATTTCATCTTATTTTATTGTTTAATATCAGCTAAACTTTTTAGCTCTGAAATTATTTTACTCATTGAGCCAAATGACAACACAAATGATGAAAAAATTAAATACATAAATTATGCTGTAAAAGATTTAATCTTAAAGCATGTATTTTTATATTCTCCTATAAACATTATATTTGAAAAAAATGATTCTCTTAATTATGAGGAAATAAAATATTTATCACCAAATATGATAGATGACTATAAAGTAGACTCAGTTATTACATACAAAGTAGAAAGATATAAAAATGCTTTTAGTATAACATATTTTATATATGACAAAAAAAATATAAAATCATGGGTAGAGTATAAAACATTTAATAAAGAAGATAATGTATATACTTCAGTAAATAGTTTGCTAAATTATATATATAAAACTGATGATGAAGTTTTTATTGACTATGACACATATATAACTTTAATAGGCTATTATGAAAACCTAATTAAAAATAATGATAATATTGAAAAAACGTATGAATATTTTGCGTCTTTTCATAAAGATAATATCTATTTTAATATTGATTATATTGACTTTTTGCTTCTAAATGGTGAAGAGTCTATGTCGGGAACATTAATTAATGAAGTGAAAACTAATCTAAAAAAAAATCATCACTATATTCTATACATAAATTCATACATTTATTATAATGAGTACAAAAAAAATGTTCTAGAAAGTGACAAAGAAAAAACTCTTGAGTTTATAAACAAAGCTATAGACAAAAAAACTAAAAACCATCTTTATTATAATTATCTTTCAAAAGTTTATCTGACTATTGGAGACTATGAAAGATCAATAGAAGCACTAAAAAAATCTATAAGTATTTACACTAAAGACAAAAACACATTAGAAGAATTAATATACTTGATGAAAATAAACAATAAAACAAAGCCACAGTAAATATTTTATTATTATACTGTGGCTTTAATTTTATAACTTTGTTTTATTAAACTAAAGTAGCACTGATTAAGAAAGCTGTAGCAAATGATATAATAGCATAAAGTTCAGGGAAAACAGCAACGATAATAGTATTACCGAAAACATCATACCCATTACCTAAAGCATCAACACCATTAGCACAAACTTTACCTTGGAATATTCCAGATACCATACAAGCAAGTCCAACAGCAATACCAGCACCGAATATAGCAGCACCTTTAAATATTGTTATATCAGCTGTAAGATGTGGTTGCATGATAAAGAAAGCTGCAAATCCATAAAGACCTTGAGTTCCGGGTAAAGCACTTAAAACAAGACAACTACCAAAAACATCTTTATTCTTCTTCAAAGCACCAATTGTAGTCATCGCAGCAATTGCAGTTCCCATAGCACTACCAATACCAGCCATACCGACCATAAGACCTACTCCTATATATCCGAGTAAAAGCGCTGTATTCATTGTAAATTCCATAATAAAATCTCTCCTTGTTTTTTTGTTATATTTATTTAATCTAAATCAATTTTTTTAACGGTCTATATTCTTTTCCACCACCCTTGAACCCTACATTGTTATAAAATTCAACAAATGTAAGTCTTAATGGATGAACTAGTGATCCAAGTATACTTAAAGCAAAGTTACCTGAATGCCCTAGTATTAAAAATATAATCATAATAGGTATTCCAACATAAGGAATTGAAGCAAAACTTCCACCTATCTGATTTACAACCAAACCAAGTATTCCACTTGATGCCCCTAAAGCAAATAAACGTATATATGAAAGCACGTCACCAAGAATACCAGTGGCAGCAAAATATATACTAAGTACTGAATTAAGTACATCAGGCTTTCTACCCACATTTGTAAGAACTACGAGAAATAAAGTTCCAACCGCTATTAATATATAATAGAAAGGATAGAAAATATTTTTTATAGCTGGCATATTTTGTATGTCCCCTAAAAACCATAGCACAAGCCCAGGGATAAGTAACATTTTTCCAATAGCTCCAAATATATCAGCTAATTCTCCGAATCTTACTCTGTTTATAATATTTAATATTAAAGCTACAAATATTTGCAGTAAACCGCAAAGTAGCGCTGTATTAAATGGTGTAAAGAACCAACCTTCTTTTCTGTCAGTTATAAATGTGAACTTACTAAGTTGTTCAAAAAGAGGTATATAACTTACATCAACAAAGTTTACCCCAAAAACAACTCCTGAGTTTACAATACCCATTAAAGTGGTTAGCACACCCAAAGTTAAACCTATAATACCAACACTAACGTATTCACCTTTAAGTTTTGTGAGAAGCCCTACTATAGCAACTATAGTAAGAACAAGTCCATACCCTGCATCTCCAAAACAGAAAGCAAAAAATATTGGATAAAACACTGCTATCATAGGTGTTAGGTCAAGCTCAAAATAGTCTGGAAGCTGAAACAATTTTGTTATCATTTGATAAGCACCAGAATATTTACCATTTTTAAGCTCAACTGGTATGTCATCATCTTTTGATGGTTCAGCTAAAATATATGATATACTATTATTGTCTAAAAATAATTTAGTAGATCCTTCTTTATCTTGAGGAACAAATGCTGTAACCAAAAGCACTTTACCATCAGTGACTTCACTTGCCTCAAAACTTGCAGATGCTGATTCAAAAAGTGAGCTTATATCTAAAACACTTAAAGACTTATGAATATAAGGTATATAGCTTCTAAGTGAAAGTATTTTAGCCTCTGCCTCTTTTATAGCTTCATCAGCACTTAAAACATCTTTTTCTAAAGAAGATAATGAAACATTTTGAAAGCTTACAGTATCAAAGGGAATAGTGTCTACTACATCTGTTTTCTTAAAAGCAACAAAATATACTCGACTAGGCTCTTCACGCACTTTTTCTACTGTTATATCTTCATGTTTAGAAAAATCATAAGAATTAAATTCTTTTAATGATGCTATATGAAATGATAAAGCATATCCTGTATCTTTTTTAAGAGCCTCAATTTTCTCAAAACTAAAGTCACCAAAAGGCTTAATTACACTAATTTCTTTTAGTAAAGCCTCTTTAGAGTTTTTATAATTATCAAGCTCTTCACTTTGATGTATAGTTTCATTAACTATATCTTCTATACCAATAGTTGAATCGATTGAAACTTCACTTGATAATTCTCTTTTATCTTTTTCATAAGAAAGAAGTAGATTATCTATTAATTTTTCAGCTTTCTGAAATAAAACCTTTTTAGATAAAATACTCTCTATTTGTGTACTTGTAACACCATCTTTAATATCGATATGAACAACATCTAAGGACGACAACATTTCAAGTGTTTTTCCTTTATCTTCATGAAAAACGAATAAGGAAAGTTTCTTCATTCTTCTAATCATAATTCAGCCTCCTTTCTCCTATTTCGTTCTTTTACAATTTTCTGTGACGATTTACTTAAGTTCTCTTCGTCTTCCATATACCTTTTAATTTTAATAATCGCTGTACTATATTCAGGTATTTGCACTTTTTCATAAAGATTAACTTTCTGAGTAGTCTTTTTTCTAGCATAAGCTAGAGCATGAAGACGTGTCTCTAAAACTTCCATCTTTATTTCCAAAGTCATAATACTCTTAAACATATCAATAGCAACTCTAATCCAAGAAGGCATATTGAATAAACTCACAGGCTCAATTTTATAATCTATATCTTCTAATATTGGAACTTTAACCCCTGCTATATTCTTAATATAAGAGTTAACTTTATTTACCTTAACAATAGAAGGAAACTCAGTCCAAAAAGAATTATAACTTTCCGCTTTTTTAAGTAAAGATTCTAAATCTTCTTTAATGCTTGAAAGTTCGATCATAATTTTTCTAACTTCAAGTCTTAAAGCAGCCTCTTTACTTTTAAGAGTAGGCAAAGCCTTTTCACGAATAGATAATTGACGCCTTAGGTTTTGAAGAGCAGTTTTATTATATTGAAACTTTAATGCCATAATTACTTTATCCTAATTTGTAGTTTTCAAAACAAGCACTAATCTACTTAACATCCTTCCAGTATTTATCAGTAAGTGAGTCTTTAATACCAACCTCTGATTTACTGAAATATTTACCCATTAAGTACCATCCAGTGTCAAGCATCTCTTCAATACCAATGTTAACATCTATAGCAAGTAACTTTTCAGAATACTCGCTCGAAAAATTTAAACAACGCTCATCATACTCAGTAAGGTCAAATCCATTCTCACGCTTCATTTTAGCATTAGCCGCATCAGCGTATAAACGTACTAGTGTGTTCATAACAGTAGGATGATCTTCACGAGTTTTTTTACCTATAACAAGCTGTTTAAGTCGTGATAAACTTCTGAACGGGTCAATAATTGTTTTACCAATATCAGCATCACGGCGTAAGAATAACTGACCTTCAGTAATATAACCTGTGTTGTCAGGAATAGCATGCGTAATGTCTCCCTCGTTAAGAGTTGTAACAGCAATAATAGTGATACTACCACCGTCAGGAAACTGAGCTGCTTTTTCATATATTTTAGCTAAGTCAGAATAAAGAGAACCTGGCATTGAGTCTTTTGACGGAATCTGATCCATTTTGTTCGAAACAATAGCGAGTGAGTCAGCATAAAGTGTCATGTCTGTAAGAAGTACAAGAACTTTTTGTTTTTTCTCAACAGCAAAATATTCTGCAGCAGTACAAGCCATATCAGGAATAAGAAGACGCTCTACTGGAGGATCATCTGTAGTGTTAATAAAACAAATAATCTTATCTAATGCTCCAGCTTCAGTAAACGTATTCTTAAATGATAAATAGTCATCATTAGAAAGTCCCATACCACCAAGTATAATTTTGTCAGCCTCAGCTCTTAAAGCTACTTGAGCTAGAACAGCATTATAAGGCTGGTCAGGGTCAGCAAAAAACGGTATTTTCTGCCCTGTAACAAGTGTATTATTTAAGTCAATCCCAGCAATACCTGTCGCAATAAGCTCAGACGGCTGTTTACGACGAACAGGATTAACAGAAGGTCCACCAATTTCAACTTCTTTTCCTTCAATTGGAGCTCCACCATCAATAGGATTTCCATAAGCATTAAAAAACCTACCTGCTAAAAGATCGCTAACAGTAAGACGTGGTGGGCGTCCTAAAAATACAACTTCAGCATTAGTAGGAATTCCTTCAGTACCCGGGAAAACCTGTAAAGTAACGATGTCTCCAATCATTTTTACAACCTGAGCAGGTCGTCCATCCACTGTAGCCATCTCATCATAACCTATATCTTCTGCACGAAGTGCAACAGTCGCTTTAGTAATTTGAACCAATTTTGTATAAACTTTTTGAAATGCTTTAGGCATGTACTACACTCCTTTCAGTGAATATTGATTTCATTTCAGCTGCATATTTTTTATACTCATCTGAATCATATTTACTATAATTCATTTGTTTAAACGCATTAATAAGTCTCTTGAAATAAGTACCAACTTCATTATAATCTTCAAACTCATAATCAGAATCTGTAATATCAAGAACCTGATTCATAAGCTCTTTTTGTCTCTCTATTGGACAATTTTTATCTACAGCATCAAAAGCATCCTGTTGTAAGAAAACAAAGTCTATAAGCTCTGCTTTCCAATAACGCTGATGATATTCAAGAGGCACAGCATCATCACCCAAAATACCAATTTGGTCAGCAGCTTCTTGTCCACGTAGCGCAAGGTCTTTTGCATGGCGAACTTTATCAGCCCAACCTTCTTCAATATTAGCATTAGCAAACTCAATGAACTCAGGATATTCAATATATTTTGAATAAGAATCAATTGGGTCAATAGCAGGATAACGCTTACTGTCAGCTCTTTTTTGAGCTAAAGCATAGAAACAACGAGCCGCTTTACGTGTACTTTCAGTAACAGGCTCTTTTAAGTTTCCACCAGCAGGTGATACTGTTCCTATAAATGTAATAGAACCAGTCTCATTATTATTTAAATATACAAAACCCGCACGGGCATAGAAGTTAGAAATAATAGCAGGCAAGTCGATAGGGAACGCATCCGCACCCGGTAATTCCTCTAGACGGTTTGACATTTCACGTAAAGCCTGTGCCCAACGTGATGTTGAGTCAGCTAAAAGTAAAACTTTAAGACCCATAGCTCTATAATATTCAGCTATAGTCATTCCAACATAAACAGATGCTTCACGAGATGCAACTGGCATATTAGATGTATTACAAATAATAGTTGTACGTTCCATCAAGTTTCTACCTGTACGAGAATCTGTAAGGTGTGGGAACTCTGTAAAAATTTCAACAACCTCATTAGCACGTTCTCCACAAGCTGTAAGAACAATTAAGTCAGCATTAGCATTTTGTGCTAAAGCATGCTGAATAACAGTTTTACCAGCACCAAAAGGGCCTGGGATAAATCCTGTACCACCTTCTGTTATTGGGTTAAACGTATCAATTGTACGTATACCGGTTTCAAGCAATTTAAATGGTCTTGGCTTGTCTTTATAAGCTCTTACAGGAAGCTTTACAGGCCATCTTTGCACCATAGTAACATTAACGTCTTCGCCATTTTCATTTGTGATAACAGCAACAGTGTCAGTTAAAGTATAAGAACCCTCTGAACTTAATGATTTAATAACTCCCTTTCCTTCGAACTTGAAAGGAACCATAATTTTATGATCAATCCAACCTTCTTTAACCGCACCAAGCCAGTCTCCAGCATAAACTGTGTCGCCTACTTTAGCAATATGTTTGAAGTCATACTTTTTGCTAGTATCTTCTGATAAGTCATTATACTTACCACGCTCCAAAAACACACCGTCTAAATAGTCTAAGTTATTCTGTAAACCATCAAAGTTTTTACCAAGTAGTCCGGGCCCAAGCTCTATTTCAAGCATTGATCCTGTAAACTCTACTTCAGAGCCAATTTTAGCTCCACGAGTAGATTCAAAAACCTGAGCACTAGCAGTATTACCAGCTATTTTAATAACTTCAGCCATAAGCATAGTATCACCAGTTTTAACATAACAAATTTCATTTTGAGCTATAGGTCCATCAACCTCGATGGACATCAAGTTTGATATGATAGCCGTCACATAACCTTTTGTCATTTATCTCTCCTATTTTGAGTAATTAGCAAACGATATAAGATATATCTAACTTATAATAATTTCTTCTCTAAGCGAGTTAGTAAGAGTATCAATATACGCCTTACCTTCCTCTTCATTTCTAGAATTAAACTTAAAAGCATAACATAGCAGTATGTAGTAAGAAAAAAGATTTTCTGTTGTGAATGTCTTTGTACTTACTTCTTTATCTAAAAAATCAGAAACTAAAGAAAACTCTATACGCTCTATGTCGCTCAAATCGATTATCTCATCAGTATTAAAAGCATCCACAAAAGTAACAATATAAGGAATATCACGCCCCACACCAAAATCATTAGCACTAGATTTTGTTAAAGCTGTAATTAATGGATAATCCCCTATAAGCTCTTTATGTATAGCCTCTCCCGTAAAACCCAAAGCACGTGCATTTAATGCTACAAGAACATTTTTAAGGTCTCTCATATATGTAGCATATTTTTGTATAAAGCTACATTTAGAGTTTATCATTTCTTCATAATAAAGACCTAAAAGATAATTCTCCATATGCCTAACACTGTCCCACTCAAGTCTTTTAGATTCCTCTATAAACTTGACCATATATTTTGGCAAGTTTGAGATAAGCTCAGGCTTCTCTAAAGTCTCCTCACTAAAAGTACTTGGTACTATATGCGAAGTATATGGGCAAAACAAACCTTTCTGTCTAGCAAGCACTCTTATAAGATTTTTATTATCTTCTTGATAAACTAAATAATTAAAATACTTTTCATCTTTACCTACAAGGGACTCTATTATATTCCCTGTTATAAACGACAAATCATATTTAGCTTTCGTGTCAGAGACTTTAATCTCAGGAAGTCCCGACAGAAGATAGTAGTATGAACTCATATTATACCTACTTCTTAAATAAGATATCTTCAGTTTTCTGTTTTATATAGTCTTTAAAAAACTCTACAAAATCCTCATCAGTGAACTGTAGTTTATAGTTGCCTTCTGCAGGCACTATCTTAAATCCATTTGATAATTTGCTATCAAATTGTATAACAACATTTTTAATAGATTTTTTTATACTAGATGCAACCGTATTCTCAATTTCGGCTTTTTTACTTTCAGGAAAATATAAAGATATATCACCTTTACTGTCTGACAAGTCACCTTTTTTTACAATCTCTAATATAAGAGACTCTAAAAAAGACGCATTAACAAAAGCTTCTTTTAAATCATTAGCAAGTACATCAGTAACAATTAAGTCTTTAATGCGTTGCTTTAAAGCACTAATAGCCTGTTCTCCTGACATAGAAACATCAGTTAAAGTATTTCGTCTAAGCTCTTCTGCTTTTTTCTCAGCCTCTACAACAATAGAACTCGCTTTTTCTTTGGCATCTGATATGATTTTATCAGCTTCTCTTTGAGTATTAGCCAAAACCTCTTCTGATTTCCTGTTAGACTTTTCGACACCATCTTGATAAATGCGCTCTAAAAGACTATCAAGTTTTTTATCTTCGACCATAACAACTCCTTATATTTTTTTACTAAGACAATATTTAAAAATTCAGACCGCTAATTGCAGCCCTCATAAAAATCAAACTTAGTGTTTTATTTTATATTAATAGGTACACTAGTTATGTAAGTGCATTATAACTTTACATCTTAGGTAAGTATACTAATAAAAAATGAAAAGTCAACATAAAATGTGCATATTCAACAAATAAACATGATAAATTCTACTTAAGTAATACCTAAAAAACTACAAATAGAACTTATATAATTTCTGAGTAGCAAAAGACTAAACTTTATGTAACTTTTTAATATATAAAAAAACACAAATTAAAATCTATTAGATTCTTATATGCTTTTAATAGTTATCTTTATTTTAAAAGTATTACTTAAATTTCTGAGCCAGTACAAATATACTTAATAGACTGAACTATATTTCCGACATTATAAATAGGGAACTTCTAAATTTATGGCTTCTAGACTAATTAATTATTTTTTTGAACTATTAAAATCTATCTTTGGATTTAAAGTTGGCGAAATCAGGATAATACCTGTTTCAACAAAAATTATTTTTGTATTTATCATTATAATGCTTGTATCAAATTTCTCATCAAATTATATAAACCTGTTTATGCACAGAGCAGCAATGACAAAGTTAGCACAACAAATACTTGTCAAGGACCTCACAGACTTATTTAATTTATCTACTACTCAATACGACTTGTTTCAGTTAAATATAGCAGCCTTAAATATTACAAACCAAAATAATCTATCCGATTTAGACAAAAATGAGTTAAAAAAGTTCAAAGATAGAGCTATAAGAAATATAGAAGCGTCAAGCATGGATAACTCAACAACAAGTACAGGCATTGCTCTTGGGATAGAAGAAAATGGAACTATAAACTTCACAGGGGCAAGAATAAATATTCCAAAAATATTTACAGATACTGAATCATTAAACACAATTAAAAAAAATAAACAGGGAATTATACTATTTAATTATAATAATTTAGAGTATTTAGGTGCATACAAGTATGAAGAAAAATGGAATCTTTATATAATGAGAGCAGAAGAGGTTAATACTTTTTATAGTGACTCTAATAAGACATTTAAGATAATATTTGTTATTATATTTATTTTTACAAGTATATCAACACTTATAGGAATTTTAATATTAAGATATATTTTAAGATATATTGGAATATTTACTCGTGAGTTTGTTCGAATGAATAAAGATCAAACTATGAATAAGCTTGATCTTTCTAATGCCCCAAATGATGACATAACATTTTTAGGATTAACTTTTAATGTTTTCTCAGACACAATATCTAACCTAATTGAAATATTTAAGAAGTTTGTATCAAAAGATGTTGCTTACAGAGTATATAGAGAAAAAGAAATAAAACTTGAAGGCTCACAGCAAGAACTTACAATACTTTTTTCAGATATAAGACGATTTACTTTTATAACTGAAATGCTTGGAAATGATATTATTAAACTACTTAATTTACACTATGAATGTGCTATTGAACAAATTGTAAGAAATTATGGCATTATAGGCTCTATTATAGGAGATGCTCTTTTAGCTGTTTATGGAACTATGGAAAATATAGAAGATAACAATAAAGATAATAAATCACTTCAAGCTATAAAAACTGCGTACAGCATTCAAAAAACAACATTAAATTTAAGAAAAGAAATGAAGAAAAGAAAAGAAAGGCTACTTGAGGAGAATATTACTTTAACTGAAGTCGAGGAGAAAGTTTTTGAGTCTGTATCGATAGAAGTTGGTGTCGGAATTGATGGAGGACGAGTATTCTACGGTAATATCGGAAGTTATGAACACATGACTAATACTGTAATAGGGGATAATGTAAACAATGCCTCAAGACTTGAGGGGCTTACAAAATTATACCAAATACCAGTTATATGCTCTGAGTATGTTAAAAATGATGTAGAAAGTAATTTTCAAAATAAAGAAAAAGAGTATATTTTTCTAGAAATAGATACTGTGCAAGTTTTTGGAAAAACTTTGGGTAAAAAAATATATTGGCCTATACCTATGAAATCTTTTAACAAAATAGAAAAAGACTTTGAAAGTTATGAAAAAGGACTACATTTTTATTATAATGGAGATTGGAATAAGGCTAAAACACACTTTGCCAAAAGCAATTTGCCACCAGCTTTAGTATTTTTAGATAGAATAAAAAATGATAATCCACCAAAGGAATGGAATGGTATATGGAAAGCAACAGAAAAATAACAGAAATAGTAGAAAATACCAAAACACACTTCCTTAAAGGACATTTACTTAAAGAGGAAAAGTTCGCACCAACAACTATTGAAAAAGAATACCTAAAAAAAAGAGGTAAGAAAAGCTATAAAGCGATAGTGTTTTTAATTGCTTTTGTAATAATTGCTTTAGCAACAACTTTAGTTCTTACAGAGTTTATGGTGGGTAGAAATATAGCGGTTGTAGTTGATATAAACTCGTTCAGAACACTCGATGTAGCTGAAATAATACAAAATATAAAAGATAATCAAAAGGAACTCAGAAACTTAAAACTTGATATTGAATCTAGAAAATCTGAATTAGAAATACAAATAGAATTAATAAAAACTAGAGCAAGAGATATGATATCAAAACTTAATATAAATGATCTTGGCAAAAGCGAATATAGAAAGAAAGTTGACAAAATTAATAAACAGAAAGATATAGATATAGAAACATTAATAAAAAATTATGAAACAATTATTTCAAGCACAATGGATAGAATAAATCGAATAGAAGAAGACCTAAAAAAACAACAAAAGAATTTAAACACAAAAAGAACAGATATTATAGAGCCATCGAATCAATATATAGACTCACCAATTACTGACCCAAACACAGAACTAATAATGCAAAATGAAAAATATAGGCAACTAATTAATATATTAAGCAATGAAATGATAGCAACTAGAGCTAATTTAGATTTAGCTCAAACAAGTATAGACACCTTGCAAAATAGAAATATTGAGACTACTAATTTAGAACTGCAAATAGAAGAGCTTCAGAGACAAAATATACAATTAAGCAATCAAAATAACACTAATTTGCTAGTAAAAATAGAAGAACTTGAGAGTCTAAATACACAATTAAGCAACGAATATAATGCCTATATTTCAAATAATAATAATAATAATAATAATACTAATACTGTAAATGTGGTTGTGGAAAGAGAGCAAGTAGATATTATCCCTGTAGAAAATATAGTATATCATAGAGCATTGGAATATTTACTTTTACAAAAAAGGGATGGTGCAGGTTATATTATAAATAACACCAATAATGATGAGATTGATATATTTATTAGCTCATCATACAAAATAACAATTGGAGAGAAAGTATTTGTATTTAGAGGGGGGAGCTTTTTAGCCGAACTTGAAATTACAAATAATTCAAAACCACTTGCTAAAGCAAAAATGATAAGATCAGTAAATAATGGCAAAATAATACCATTTGATATTATTTTGCTTTCACTAAAATAAATAAAGAGGATTTTTCAGATGATAAAAAAAATACTAATATCCAAAATATTATTTATATTAATACTTATGGCAATACCAAAAACTGCATTTTCTAATAAAATACTTGATAGTATAGGAGAAAAAGTTTCTGATGAATCGCTATATATGATATTCATTGACAAGAAAAAAGATATACCTATAACAATAGTAAATTTCTCAAATGAAGAGATAAGTAATGATAATGCTAAAAGAGTGCTATATTTAAAAAACATTATAGAAAAATTAAAAAATATAAAAGATATTTCAGCTATGAATTTTAAAATATTATTAGATGGAACAGTATCAGCTTCTGTTACATCCAACATATTTAAATATCAAGGTAAAGAATATATAGGAAATATGGCAAATGGATTTTCTTTTGTACTAGAAAATAATAATATAGATTTTTTCTCACAGATAATTACATCTGATAATTCAGTTGTAAATAATAATGGATACTTTACAAGCAATACTAAAGTTATTACAGTTAAGGGGAAATATAGAAATGAAGAAGAGTTTATATTCGCCTTAATGTCAGCTACAGAAAATCCATCCAGTTTTGTAAAAGAAAACAATATGGAAACGATGTCAGAAAGTATAATAGCTTTGGAAAACGAAATAGACACATTAAAACGTATGGTTATTTTGGTTAATGATACAGATATAGGTGAAGCCAATATAGACAAATATAGCAAATATATAAATAATATAATAACAATAAAATTAAAAAATCCAAGCTACACGGTAGATGAAACCGCAAAAGAGCTTAGAAGACAAAGACTACCTGTGAACGCAAAGGTAATATATGCAGTGTTTCGAGTATATTTTGATGAGTATCCAGTAGATAATCTAAAAAAAGCACCGTAAACTTATTTTATAATAGAGCTTAAATCCCTAAATTTCTCATCAGTAGATGCCACTAAATGCTGAAATATAGCCATTTCAGTAGATATAATATAAGCCCCTAAGTCACGCATAGCTTCTATACCTATTTTATGGTCCATTTCATTCCTTGATGAGCATGCGTTTTCGATTAAATAAACTTTATAATTATCTTTTAAAGCATGAAAAACACTTTGAAAAATACAAACATGAGTTTCTATTCCAAATATAAATAAATTATTTCTTTTATATTTCTTTATTTCAGCAACAAAACTGTCAGATCCAAATATACTAAAATTAGTTTTATCAAAAACAGGCACTGTGTTTCTATCAATATTGATAGATTCATCAGTTTCACCTAAACCTTTAGGATACTGTTCTGTTACTATAAGTGGTATATCTAATATGGCAGCTGCTTTAATTAAAATATTAGAGTTTTTCACAACCATATCTTTATAACACATAGCAGGAAGTATTTTTTTCTGCAAATCTACAGATATAAAAATAGAATTAGTTTTATCAAGCAATGAATTATTATACATAATATAAACAACCTAAAAAAAGTATGAGGAAACTCTTTATAAAAGTCTCCTCATACAGTTATCTTAAAAATTACAGAATTAAGACTCTACTGGTCTAATGCTGCTTCGTTACCATCAGCTCCTTCTGTTACTTCTTCAAGTGCCTCACCTTCTGTATCACCAGAACGCTTTGACTGAAGTTCAGCAAGCTCTAATTCTTCACGTATTCTAACATTCTCTATAGCTTGTTTTCTGTCATTTTCAGTTTTCATAATCTGCCAAGTAGCTTCATCATTAACATCTTCTTCAACATCAACAATAACTACATCATGCTCAAGAGTAACGTCTTTTACATAAGTAACAAAATCGCTACCAAGAGATTCTTTTCCTCTGTAGAATTGAAGAGAATCAAGTTTTACAGAAGGTACCATTCTTGGATATAAAGGTGTTTTTCTAAACTCTTCAGTATAAATATCAGAAGTATAGTTCAAATTATTCCAAGCAAGTTGTCTCCAACCACTAAAATAAAGATTCCCCATAGGAATTTGAGTTGTTTTAGAATCTTGATCTTTAAGGTTAACAAAATATGTTATTAAAAAATTACGTCCATAAACCCATGATTTAACAGATTTGATAGGTCCTACATTATGTACAACACCTTTTCCACCTGTATATTTATTTCCATCACCACCACCATATAACTCTAACTCAAACATAGGTCTTACTATAGCATAACTATTCCAAGACTGTTTTGGAAAATAAGCACGAACACCTAAAACTTTACCAGCTTCCCATACACCATTATTACCTTTTGAATCAACATTAGTTGTGTAAGAATAACGAACATTCTCAACTAGTCTAGCTGATTCGTTTAATAAAACAAGCCAATTATTATTGAAGAGATTTTTTTCTACACTAACTAAATCAGTAGCATTAGACTCTCCAGTTTGTAAATTAGCAATATCCCCTGTTATATTGAAATCAATCAATGTTGAATTTGTCAACGCATAAACAGAGTTAGAAACAAGAACAAAAGAAAGTATTACAAGTAACTTTTTCATAAATTATGAACTCCTTAACTATTATATATAGCACTAGATTAATATAACATTTATACACTGATTCTTTTAATTTGTCAAGTAACATTTGAAAGAAAAAAATAAGATAAAGCATTATTTTAATAATTATAAAAGCATTGCTAAATTTGTTATTCTAAGTTAGAATTTAATATCATAGATTTAGGAATTATATACAAAAATGAATAAGAAATTAATTCACCCAAGCAAAGTGTATGATATCATAAAGAAACACACTCTAAAAAAAGAAACAGAAATAATTAGCATAAAAAAATCTTTCATGCGTACATTAGCAAATGATGTTGATGCAAAAATAGAAAGCCCTCCTTTCACTAAATCTTTGATGGATGGATATGCCTACATAAAAAAAAATAAAGAAAATAGATATAAAATAGTAGACGACTTCATAATTAAAGCAGGCGACATATATAAAAAAAGTCTTAAAGAAAATGAATGCATAAAAATTATGACAGGCGCGATGACTCCCTCTAATGCCAATTATGTTCATAGAGTTGAATGGACAAAAAAAATAACAACTAAAAATGGAGACTCATTTATAGAGTTTACAAATGATGAGCAATCAAGTAATATTATCAAGCAAGGGGTAAATCAAAAAAAAGGCGACACTCTACTTACAAAAAGAATACTTAAACCTAAAGATATTGCAATACTTTTATCATCAGGATATTCTAATATAGAAGTTTTTAAACAATTGCGTGTAGGAATAATTTCTACTGGCAATGAACTTATAGTCGCAGGTAAAGAAATAAAACTTGGTAAAATATACGACTCGAATGGCATTCAAATATTAACTCAATGTTTGGAAGCAGGACTATCCGCTAAGTTTTATGGCATTGTAAAAGATGACTTAGAAGCCACAAAAAAAATATTTGAACATGTACTTAAAGAAAACGATATCCTAATAGTTTCAGGCGGAGTATCAATGGGCGACTTTGATTATATACCTGAAGCATTAAAAGATTTAGAATATGATATAATACTTCATGGATTATCTATAAAACCGGGAAAGCCTTCTTTGTTTGCTAAAAAAAATGACAAGGCTGTTTTCGGACTACCCGGAAACCCTGTCTCAAGTTTTGTTATATTTAATATTTTAATATTACCATACATAAATGCATGTTACGGGCTAGACTATAAAGAAAATTATTTTATGGCAACACTAACAACAGCTATCTCAAAAAAAGAAAGTGATAGAGTTGAATATTTACCAGCAGTTGTTGAATCAAACACCGATGGCATTACAGTAAAACAAATACTCTATAATGGATCATCAATGATTAATGCCTTAGAGTCTGCAAATGCACTAATTAAAATAGAAATCGGCATAAAGAATGTAGACAAAGGTGAAAAAGTTTATGTTAGACTTATATGATAGAGAAATTAATTATATGCGCATTTCCGTTACCGACAAATGCAACTTAAACTGTGTATACTGTAAACCGAGTAATGATTTAGAATATATAGAAAAAACAAAAATATTAACCTATTACAAAATAGAATCGATTGTAAATATATGTGCGAATAAGTTTGGAATAAACAAAATACGGTTAACAGGTGGCGAGCCTCTTATAAGAGACGACATACACTTACTCATAAAAAAAATATCTTCAATTAAAAATATAAAAGAAACTTGCCTCACAACAAATGGTATACTATTAAGTAGTATGGCTAAAACATTAAAAGAAAATGGACTAAATTCAGTAAACATTTCATTAGACACTCTTGACAATGACAGATACGAAATGATTACAGGGCAGAGAAAATTAAAAGACGCTCTTAGTGGAATTGAGTCTGCTATTAGCAATAACATAAAAGTAAAAATTAATATAGTAATGTTTGATGATGAAAGTAAAAAAGAGATAAAAAAAATAGAAGAGTATGCTAAGTCAATTGGAGCGACTTCACAAAGAATTAAATACTATAACATTAATGAAAACAAAAAAGACCAACACAATTATGACCGACCACCAAAATGTAATAATTGCAACAAAATAAGACTTCTGGCTGACGGCACTCTATTAAGTTGCCTTCATAATAAAAACAAAGTAAAAATTGATATGAATAATATAGAAGAATCTATTAAAAAAGTCATACTAAAAAAACCAATAAAAGGGCTTTCAAGTGATGCTAAATCTGTAAGCTTAATAGGAGGATAAATAATTATAATATGGAAAACAATAAAAATTTCACACATATAGATGGAGATGGAAAAGCTAGCATGGTTGATGTTTCAGGTAAAGAAATTATTAAACGCATTGCAAGAGCTGAAGGCAAAATATATTTATCTAAAAACACAATTAAATTAATAGAAGAGAATAATATAAAAAAAGGTGATGTGCTTTCTGTTGCAAACCTAGCAGGAATTATTGCCTCAAAACAAACATCAAACTTAATACCACTTTGTCATAATATAAATATTGATAAAGTTTCTATGTCTTTTGAAGTGTTACCTAATTATATTTTAGCGAAATCAGAGGCGGTATGTAGCGGTAAAACAGGAATTGAAATGGAGGCATTAACTGCTGTAAGCTTGGCATTACTTAGCATTTGGGATATGTGTAAGGCAGTTGATAAAGTGATGATTATATCAGACATCACACTAATAGAAAAAATTAAAGAGTATCAATAGTCTTATTTAATTTATCAATAAAACTCGCCTGAACTGACTTTATACTTATGTCAGACTTTTTAATAGACTTTTCTTTTATGTACTCGTTTTTAAGTATTAGTTTTTTTTCTATAAAATCTAATTTAATTTTTTTTGTTTTACTTTTTATAAAATACTCAATCGACATAGCAACACTTTTGCTCGGCACTCGCCAAGCCATTAAAAGTTTTGTCGGGGTATGCACTTTTGTGTAATAAGCCCCTCGCCCTTTTATATGTGTTTTAATTCGTTTTTCTAAATCATTTGTTATGCCAGTATAAAAAGCATTATTTTCACAAAGAAGTATATATACAAAAAAATCATTACTATCTGCCATTTTTAATGTCTTCTATAATAGTATCTATATCTATGTATATATTATTATTATATTTCTGAAATATTTTTTTTACATTTTCATATTGCTCTAATGTATCAACTGTTGTAATAAGAGACGGCATTTCAAACTCTTTTGGAGTAATAGGTTTTTCAATCTTAAACTTATTATCATTTCTATAAATATACTGCGTAATATGTTCTTTTTCAAAGTCGTCTTTTGAGGAGTCACTCGCATATTTTAATGCATCAAAATTTATGACCTCAACCCCACTGCCATGAGGCATTAAATCATAATAACTTAAGTCAGCATTTGTTTTTATATGATGATGAACAATTGAGTCGAGTGCCTTAATCGAAACTAAAGGATTGTCGCCCGTTGCCCTAACAATAATATCTACATTGTGTTTTTCACTTGCCTCTTTATAACGGAGGAGTACATCACTTTCTGACCCAACATAAAATGACGCATTAAGACTTTTAATAGTTTTTTCAATAAACGGAAAGCTCGCCTTTGTAGTCGCAACAATAACGTCATCAGCAATTTCGCTACTTCTAAGCCTTTTTATAATAAGCTCCGTCATAGTTTCTTCATTAGCAAGTGGTAATGAAGCTTTATTAAAAAGCCTAGTCGAGTTATGCCTAACAGCAAGTATTACAGCAATTTTTTTACTGCCCACTATCAGTCCCCTTTTGGAATAATAGAATAATTATTTTTATGTTCTAAAATAGCAAAAATAGTAGCCATACCCAAACTTCTTGCCTTTTCAGAAACACTAAAAGCATAATCTCTGTTGCCACGTGGATCAATATCGCCGACCTTAAAGTTAGACTCAACATGAATGCCACTTTTAAGCATGCCACGCACAACGCCATCAATTTTTGCTTTTATAATATGAAGAGTTCCGTCAGAATCTGTAACACTTGCAACGCAATCATTTTTTTGAACAATAGATCCTATATCTTTTTTTATATTAAAAATACCCGCACATGGAGACTTAAGTAACCTGTCGGTACTCACTCCCATAATCTCAGCTGGGACACCTGTATTTTCTAAAGCATAACCTGAATATATAATACGCCCAAAGTCATGCCCACGCATAGTCTCAATTACATAATGACAATCGACACCCGCCGAAAAACCTGACCCCAAGGCAATAACAACTGATGCTAAATTAATATTTAAGCCCATATTTTTTTTAGAAATTGTAGCGTCAATTAAAGCAAATGGTTTAATAATCAGAACCGACGTCATGTCCTCATCTATTAAAATAGGAATTGTATGCTTTTCTTTTGATAAAACAAGAGCTTCACTATGCGTTTTTGCTAAAACAGATTTAATGCCTTCAATTTCAAAACACTCTTCATAAACTCCATTTGCTATAGAAACGGCACGCCTAATAACTGTTGGATTTTTTTTCTCTAAAACAATAATATTAAAACCAACTTTTTTTAAGGCAAGAACAACACCAGTCGCAATGTCTCCCCCACCCCTAACTATTATTGTATTATTATTTTTATTGTTACTACTTTTACTCTCGCCACTAGAATTATTAAGCGTCATCATAATTAAAGACATTATGCTTATAGCGATATCTTCGGGACTCTCACCACCCAAGTCAAGACCAAGCGGACTATGAAGTTTTTTCATGTCACTTAACGTTGCAGTGTTGTCGGAAAGTAATTTTTCTTTTATTGTGTGAACTTTTTTACGGCTTCCAATCATACCCAAAAATGCTAAATCTTTTTTAATTAACTCTCTTAAAGATTCCTCGTCATTATTAAAAGTCGCTATTATAACAATATCACTTTCAGAAAAATTAATCCCTTTAATAGCATTAGAAAAAGTATCGCTTTCTATGAAGTTAGCATTTATAAATTTATTTTTATTTAAATGTGAATCATGCGTTGCCACAACAAAATAATTATACCCTAAAAAATTAAGTATATGAGCAAGTGAAGCATTAACATGCCCACTGCCTATTAAATAAACATTTTTAGCACTCGGCACAAACTCTATAAATATATCAATGTCGCCACCGCAAAGCATTTCAATTTTTTCAATATTTTTATTATTGTCAGTATATAGACTTGCCTGCTTTGAGTTTATGTCAAGCCTATAATAAAGCATGGTAGATTCTTTTTTTAATATCGCTTTAATGGACTCTTCTATTACATAGTGCTCAAGAGGGCCACCACCAATTGTTCCAAAAATATCTTTCTCAGAAGTTACAATCATTTTAGCATTATGACGAGGGGCAGACCCTTTCGATTTAATAATAGTTGCAACTACAAAAGACTTATTTTCATTTTGAAGCGAACAAGCCTTTTCATATATTGAATCCATAAACGTTTAAGCCTCGTTATTAATAACAATATTAGCGTTTTTCTTCCATCTATTAGAATAATAATATATTAATATCATACCCATAGCAACAAAATTAGCAGCCCCCATAGACACCCAAACCCCTGTTAATCCGAAATATTCCACTAAAATATAGGCAAGTGGAGAACGCACTAACACAAGAGATATAAAATTAAAAACTGTTATAACAAGTGTTTTTCCTGCCCCATTTATTACACCATTAGTCGCAAATGCAATTGACAAGGCAATTAAACATGGCATATTAATATATAAATAATTTTTAGTATATAACATTACATTAGGGTCACTTGTAAACATTCCTATAATAGCCTCAGAAAATATTATAACAACAATAGCAAACATGGTCGACAAAGTAACACCAATTTTAATTCCTGTTTTATGTATATCTTTAATTCTTTCCATTTTGTTAGCACCTATATTTTGTGCACTCATTGTTGCAATAGCTGTTGCCAATGCCACTATTGACATAAATGTGAGAGAATCAATTCGTAAAGCTATACCCATAGAAGCTGACGCTGATGAGCCAAATCTATTTACTAAACTTGTTAAAACCATAAAGCTCAATGATGCTATTAACTGTGATGAAGAAGACGGCAGTCCTATAGCAAACATTTTTTTAATAATCTTAAAGTCGAATGTTATTCTAAAAGGATTCGCACGAAGGGGACTATTTTTAAGTTTTAAGTAAGTAACGCTTATTACAACTGACACAAGTTGTGAAAACACAGTCGCAACAGCTGCTCCTTCAAGACCTAGTTCTGGAAATGGACCTATACCCATTATCAAAAGAGGGTCTAATATAATATTTAATATAGCTGATATTGATAAAAATATGAGAGGACGAACTGTGTCGCCTGTCCCATAAAAAAATGATGCTACTAAAAAATAATAAAAAAGAAACGGAAAACCTAATATAATTATCTTAAAATATGACAAAGCAGACGGTAATACATCGGCAGGAGTGTTTAAGAATACAAGTATTGATTCTAAACTAGTATATGCCACAACTACAAGAATTATAGAAAGTGTTGTCGCAAGTGTTGTTGCCACACGAGATATATGAATCATTGATTTAATATTTTTAGCCCCATAATATTGCCCAATTAAAATATTGCTTGAAACAGTTATCCCTGCTGCAACCGATATTAAAACTATAAATATAGGGAATGTTACAGCAGTTGCCGCAAGCCCAATAGGCCCCACAATTTTACCTATCCAAATGCTATCAACAATATTGTAAGCTGCATTTAGCCAATTAGCCAAAAGCATAGGAACAACAAGTTTTATTAGACCTTTAGGAATACTACCTTCTGTAAGGTCAACACCAATTTTCTTATCCATCATAAATTAAATCTCCAAATATATTATTTCGAAATACTTCATTAAAGTAACTAGCTATTCTACACACTATTATTATTAAAGTCAATTAGAAATTAGAATATTTATTTATATAACAGATTTTTTTACGATATAGGAAATGTGTGTTTTATAATTTGCTAAACAAAACTTTCTAGATTATAATGATTCTAGTTATATATTTTTAGAGGAGCTATGAGGATTTTGGCATGTATAAAACTATAGCGTATACTTCTCTTTGTTGTCGTCAAGCCTAATCTCTTTTAGCAGAGTCTTTATTTTGTCGTCCTCACCTGTCTTATAAATGAATATCACATCATCCGACTTAACCACTGTAATACCCGATACATTGTTCAATGCAATCAGAGTTTCCTCATCATTATTAACAACTATGTTGTTGCTACTTTCATTTAGGAAGACATTACCAATAGCAGTGTTGCCATTGTCATCATTGCCATATATAGTTTTAAGTGCTGAAAACGAACCTAAGTCGTCCCAAAAGAAATCTCCCTTAACACATATAATATTGTCTATATGCTCCATAACTCCAAAGTCAAATGATATTTTTGTAACTGCCTCAAAATAGCTTAATGCTAAATTAGAGCTCGACTTCATAGCTTCATAGCTACGCCTAACATTTTGGTATATGTCACTATTAACACGCTTTATTGTTTCAAGCAAATAGTTAATATCCCAAATAAACATTCCTGAATTCCAAAAATATGAGCCGTCTTCTAAAAATTCTCTAGCCTTCTCGTCATTTGGTTTTTCTTTAAAGCTGTCTACATAAAAACTTTCTATTGTGTCAATTGTGTCAATTAATGAGCCCATTTTAACATAACCATAACCTGTATCAGGTCTTCTAGGTTTAATACCAACAGTAATGGCACTTTTTTTAGTGCTAGCAAAATTGTATGCTACTTCAAGTGTTTTTGTAAAAAGCTCATCTGACTTTATAATAGGGTCAGCAGGAAGTATTGCAAGAATAGTGTCGCCCACAGTTGCTTTTATATGTATTGCTCCAAGTGTAATAGCAGCAGTGGTGTCCCGAGCGGTTGGCTCAAAAATAATATTGTCTTGATTAAAATTTGGTAAATACTTTAAGAAAGCATCTTTATATTTAGCACCCGTAACAATGAAAATATTCTCATCACTTGTAAGAAGCCTAGCACGACTAACTGTGTTTTCTATTAAAGAATTCTCTCCTCCAATAGATAAAAACTGCTTTGGTTTACTTAGACGGCTTAAAGGCCAAAGCCTTTCCCCAACACCTCCAGCCATAATCAAAACAGTTTTTTTCATAATAAATTCCATTAAATTAATCTTTTTTTATACTCTCTAAACTTCATTCGCCTCAATTCTATCGAATCCTGTATATTCTCTTAAAGCTTCAGGTATTGTAACGCTTCCATCTTTCTCCTGATAATTTTCAAGTATAGCAATCCAAGTACGCCCAACAGCAATTCCGCTGCCATTTAATGTGTGAACAAATTCACTTTTTCCGCCACGCTTAACACGTGTACCCATTCTGCGTGCTTGATAATCACGGCAATTACTTACACTTGAAATCTCTCTATATTTATCTTGTGAAGGCAACCAAACTTCAATATCATAAGTTTTTGCAGCTCCATTTCCAATATCAGCAGAACATAACACAACAACCCTGTAAGGCAGTCCAAGTGTTTGTAAAATTGTCTCAGCATCTTTAAGCATTTTGTCATGTTCGAGTGCTGAAGTTTCCGCTGTACATATTTTCACAAGCTCAACTTTATTAAATTGATGCTGTCTTATAAGCCCTTTCATGTCCCTTCCATAACTTCCAGCCTCTGACCTAAAACATGGTGTATAGGCTGTCGCATAAAAAGGTAGCATATTCTCAGTCATTGTCTCTTCTCTATAAATATTTGTTAGAGGAACTTCGGCTGTTGGAATCAAATAATATGGAGGATCATTTGTTGTCTTAAATAAATCCTCTTCAAACTTAGGCAAACTACCAGTACCCATAACTGCTTTAGCGTTCACTAAAATTGGAGGATTATACTCAGTATACCCATGTTTTTTTGTGTGAATGTCGAGCATAAAACTTATTAAAGCACGTTCAAGCCTTGCCCCTTTTCCTTGCAAAATTGAAAATCTTGCTGATGACATTCTAACAGCTCTCTCAACATCAAGTATTTTAAGGTTAGTCGCAATATCAACATGATCTTTAACTTCAAAGTCATATTTTTTAGGCTCACCCCATCTAATTATTTCCTGATTATCCTCTTCACCTTTACCAATAGGAACACTTTCATCAATCATATTTGGTAAATAAAGCATTTCATTATAAGTTTTCTCTTCAAGTATAGAAAGCTCTTTTTCTTTTTCAGTTAATGAATCGGTGAAAGACTTCATTTCAGTTTTCATTTTATCAGCTTCTTCTTTTTTTCCACTTTTCATAAGGTCGCCAATATGCTTTGAAACCTCATTTTTCTTTGCTCTTTCCACTTCAACTTCTTTCATAAGTTTAAGTCTATCATTTTCAAGTTGTTTAAGAGAGTCTAAAGAAATTTTACTACCACGCTTACGCAAGTTCTCTTCAACTACTTCTATATTTTCTCTTATAAGTTTAGTATCTAACATAAAAAATCCTTCTTTTAATAAAAATCTCCCCTTATAGGGCTACGTCTTTAGAATAATCAATGCCACTCACTTCAAATCCATGTAGATTCATATAGTCTTTTCTAAACAAACTTAAATCAGCTATACTTTTAAGATTATCAGGGGTTACAGTATCCCATAACCTTTTAACTTCGTTTTGAACATCGTCACTCATCTCCCAGTCGTCAAGCCTTATTCTATTATTGTCATCAAGTGGTATGTCGCCACCCGAATATAGTTTTTCTTGTAGAAGTCTATACGATTGCTCAATACATCCTTCATGCGAGCCTGCCGCTGTCATAACCTTAAAAAGTATACCAATATACAAAGGTATTGTAGGTATTACCGCTGATGCTCTTGTAACAACTGCTTTATTTACAGAAACATAAGCATGCCCTTTAACTTTACTATTCATAATTGCATCAAGTTCATGTGCTGTTTTTTCAAGATGATCCTTAGCACGTCCAATAGTGCCGTCTCTGTATACGCCTTTTGTCATTTCAGGGCCTATATATGAATACGCAATATTTATAGCATTATCAGAAAGTAAGTCAGCATCAAGTAATGCTTTTGTCCAAAGCCCCCAGTCCTCTCCACCCATAACCTTAACTGTAGCTTTAAGTTCATCCTCATTAGCAGGCTCGACTTTAACCTCGCTTAAAGTTTCTGTCATAAAGTCAACACCCATTCCAATATATGGTTTATCAAGTGGTTTAAGCACTGAACGATAAAGTGTATCAGTTGTCTCATCCATTCTCACAGGACTTGCAAGGCTATATATTACAATATCAATTTTACCATCAAAAAACTCTTTAGCCTCTTTCACAACAGTTTCTTTTGAAGCGTTTAGGAAAGCGTCAAGAATCAAGCTTTTTTCTTTAATACCATCTTTTAGACAAGATGCACTAAAAGCCTTATTATTATAAAATCCAGGTGTTGCTGTTCTTTTTTCTGTAGCTTCTTTCTCGAGTGAGACTCCCATAGTAGAAGTTCCTGCTCCATAAGCTAATGCTATTCTTGTAGCAAGTCCATATCCACCTGATGAGCCTATAATTAAAGCATTTTTTACAGTAGGTACTTTCTTTTGTTTTTTTATATACTCTATTTGTTTCAAAACTTCTTTAGCACATCCTTCAGGGTGTGAAGTTATACATACATTATTTAATACTTTAGGTTCTATAATCATTAATACTTCCTTTTATTTTTTTACACTGAGAAACATAATTAACATGTTATAATAAATATAAAAAAAATCAAACAGTTTGTCTATTAAATTAAAATCTATATAACACTTGTGTCTAATTTTTTATATTTCATAAAACTTCCATCTATATGTCAAGCTAAAATTTAAACTGTCATGAGCAAAATCAGTACCTTCATAATCTCTAGTGTTACCACCGAATATATTAGCCATTTTCTGAGGATTAGTAGGGTTCACTACATTGAGGTCATATCCTACTCTTAATCCTAAATAATGCTTACCATCCCAAAGTTCATCAGCAATTAAGACTTCAAAACCCATAGCAAATGCAATATCCATAGCAAAATTAGACCCATTATTAGCATTTTCACCTAAACTGATTTCTTCACCATCTAAAAACTGTCTAGCATAACTATCTCTTAAAGGGATACCAAATTTTAAACCCATACTGGTGTATGTAATAAACTTGCCATAATCGAAAAATATACGAGCTATCAGAGGTATAGTTATTTCTTCTCTTAAAAAATGAACTTTAGAATATGTGAGACTAGACTTAGTGTATCCAATACCAGTTTCTAAAGTTAAATAATTATACTCTATTAGTACATCTATTTGAACTGCAGGACTGAATGAAACAGAACCAGTATCTCTCGAACCCTTGTTTATCTTAACTCCTCTTAAAAAACCCACTCCAATACCGGGTGTTGTTAGCCCCATAGAAAGCCATATTTCTTCTTCATTATCAGTAAATTGAAATGGTTTGCCACTCTTAAGACCAAAAAATCCATAAACATTTGTGTTTGTAATAATAACTAAAAACATTAAAAACAAAAATATATTTTTCATAATTATAACCTTTATAATAAAAACACTATAGCAAAGTGTATTCCTTTTCAAGTATTTTGTCCATATAAAAAAAGCCACTATAAAAATAATCTTTAAGTAGCTTTTTATTTTATTTATTAAATTAAAATCTATATAATGTTGGTATCTAATTTTTTAGTTGTACTTTTAGGCTTAGGTTCATTCCATTTGCTGTTAAAGGCATATCTATATGTTAGACTGCCATAAAAGTCATCATGATAAAAATCATCCATTTCTTTATTATCAAAAGGGGATATTACATTCATATCATAGCCCATTCTTGCACCTAAATAATGAGAGCCTATAAGTCTATTCTCTACACCCAAAGCAAAAGAAACGTCCAAAGCAAACTCAGAATCTAAAACATCTATACTTTGACTTTTCCCAAATAGAGATGCATTAACTTCAGCATAGTTTTCTGTTACAGGTATTCCAAGTCTAACCCCAGCAGCAGCATAATAAACCTGATTTCTAGTTTCAACTTGCAAACGAAGTAAAAAAGGTATAGTAACCTCTTCTCTTTTAAATATAACCTCTGCCTTAACACCGCCTATTGTTCTTCCTTCAAATGCAAAAGTAGATACTGAATATCCAATTCCAGTTTCAAAAGCAAAGTAAGGAGCTAACTCTACCATCATGTCTAGTTGCCCACCATGAAAAAATGAAACAGGATCTATTTCATCTAAACCGAAATCTACCAATGTGTCACCTAGTAGATTCGCATCATCTCCTCTTATAATTCCCATGCCTAAATACCTTAGCGAAGCCCCAAAAGAAACTTCAATAGCATAAAGACTTACACTTAAAAACATCATTGTTAAAACTAAAAATGCTTTCTTCATAAGACCTCCCCCATTAATCATATTATACTAACAAATACTATATTAAAATAGTTTTTATTACAAACACATTTTCAAGTTTAATATATATTCACTTTTAAATTAACTCGCATTCTTCTTCTTCCATTTGCTGTTAAAAGCATATCTATATGTTAGGGCAGCACCAAAACTATCATGATAAAAATCATCAATTTCTTTATTGTCAAAAGGCTTTATTACATTTAAATCATAGCTGAGCCTTACACCCAAATAATTAGCATCCCCGAGCCTGCCTTCAAGCCCTAAAGCAAAACTAACATCCATAGAAAACTTAGAATCTAGTAAATCTTCCTCTATATCAAATAATGGCATTGAAGTAGTTACATAAGAGTTTGTCATAGGTATTCCAAGTTTAACACCCACAGATGCATAGAGAAGTTGTCTTTCAAACTCATATTGTCCACGAATCATAATTGGAACAGTAAACTCTAACCTTTGAATAGTAGTTCGTGCCCCAGCTTCAAGAACTCCTTCTACAATTGGAATAGTTCCGTCATAAAAATTCATGGATAGTCTTTGACCAATACCAGTTTCTAAGGCTAAATAAGGTAAAATTTCAATCATAACATCTATTCTACTTTCAAAAAGTAAATCTAAAGTACTTTCTAATCCGTCTGATTTCATGTCATTTATAAAACTTCGAGCATCACTGCCTCTTAAAAAATTAAAACCTAAAGGCTGAAATGACGTCCCAAGAGAAACTTCAACCGCATAAGCATTTACACTTGTCGTAACTAAAGTAAACACTACTGCCAAAGCTAAAAATACCTTCTTCATAAAAAATACTCCCATTACTTAACATATTAAGAGTATAGCATTTAATCCGTATTTTACAAGATTAAAAATCATTATAATAGAAGAAACATTTATATGTTAGGGCAGCACCAAAACTATCATGATGAAAATAAAAACTAAAAGTATTGCCCTATAAGTATATTTTTTTATAAATAGTTACTTTCTTCCATAATATAACAATACTTCTATATTATTGATGCTACTTATTCCACTTACTATTAAAAGCATATCTATATGACAAACTAAGATTAAAGTTATCATGATACCAAGACTTAAAGTCCTCTTCAGGCTCGCCTTTTTCAGCCGCTATCTCTTTGGCATTGAGTGGACTTAATACATTTAGGTCATAACCAAGCCTTAAACCAATATAATGAGCACTTGCCACTCTAAACTCGCCACCTAAAGCAAAACTAACATCCATATTAAATGGCGAACTATTATAATCATTAGTATTACTAAAAGCCTCACTTATATTATCACTTAAAAAAACATGACGAAACTCATAAGTTTTTGATAAAGGAATGCCAAGTAAAACTCCTGCAGAACCGTAAATCACAAATCTTTCAAATTCATGCTGAAAACGTAGCATAATTGGCACTATTATTTCATTTCTTGTAAAAGTAACATCAGTTCTAATATAGTTTTGTTCGTGTTTATAAATAATGCTAGATGTTCTCCAACCAACACCAGTTTCTATGGCTATAAAAGGTAAAAACTCAACCATAACATTTAACTGAGCTGCTGGTGAAAGTGAAAGCCCGAATACTTTTTCATAACCAGAAACAGGTGAATCTTCTAAATTGTCTATAATCCTTTTTGCATCACTGCCTCTTAAAAAACCTAATCCAAACCCGGGTGTTGACAAACCTATAGAGGTTTCGACTCCATATATATTTACACTTATAAACATCATACTTAAAACTAAAAATATTTTTTTCACAAGACTATCTCCTAAAATTATTTTTTTAACTTACACATCAATTAATATCAGCTTTATTCAAATTTTAATATATTACATAAACATAAAATAAACACATTATATTAATTCCTTTCAAAAAAATTGCAAAAAAAAAAGCCCCCAGAATAATCTAGGAAGCTTTTTAGCTTATAATATTTTTTTAGTCTGATTAATTTTATTAGCGACCAAAAGCATATCTGTATGTTAAACTAACATTAAAATTATCCTGATACCATTCATAATCAGAAGTTACTCTCTCAGTATCTACTGGGCTAATTACGTTTAGGTCATAACCACCTCTTATTCCAACATAATGAGAATCTAATATATTAAGCTCACCACCAATTGCAAAAGCAATATCAAGTGTTATGTCAGAAGAATCATAATAATCTTCATTTAAAGAATCACTTAGTCTATCATTTACAAAAACTTTTTCAGACATATAACTGCTTGATTGAGGTATTCCAAACTTAACACCAACAGCAGCATAACCAAGTAATGAACCAATTTGATTCTGTAAACGCAACATAAGAGGTATTGTTAATTCATTTCTTTTAAAAGTAAATTCTCTTTTAACATTACCTGATTCCATTTCATAAATAATACTAGCAGTACTCCAACCAATACCAGTTTCTATTGCAGCAAAAGGCAGAAGCTCTATCATAATGTCAAGCTGAATAGCAGGAGCAAATGAAAAAGCAGATTTTTTTTCATAACCACTTTTTTCTAAATTATCTACAAATTTTTCTACATTATCGCCTCTTAAAAAAGCTAAACCAAAACCTGGTGTTGATAACCCAAGAGAAAGTCCAAACCCATAAACATTTGCACTTATAAACATCATGCTTAAAACCAAAATCATTTTTTTCATGAATATCTCCTAAAATAATATTTTCCCTCTATAATATGATAACTTTACCACATAGAAATTAGAATGTCAATAATATTATTTGACAAAAAAAAGCCAAGCAGAATAAATCTACTTAGCTCTTTCTTTATTTATTTAATTAGTAATGTTTAAATATTACTATTTAGTCCACTTGCTGTTGAACGCATATCTATAAGACAAGCTAACATTAAAGTTGTCCTGATAGAAGTCATAATCTTTAGCCTGATCGTCAGTCATTTCTTTCATATTTACAGGGCTTATTACGTTTAGGTCATAACCAAGTCTTAAACCAACATAATGAGCACCAGTTATTCTATACTCGCCACCTAAAGCAAAAGCAATATCCATAGCCATGTCAGAATAAGTAGGATCAGCATCTTCTCTAGGTTTTTTAGTCTCATCAATTTCTTTACCATCTTTTAATATTTTACCATACATATAATGTTTTGATAGAGGGATACCAAGCTTCACACCAACTGAAGCATAACCAACAAACTTATCAGCCTCATACTGTCCACGAATCATAATTGGTATTGTTAATTCATTTCTTACTGCACTACCCTGATACATATATCCTTCAATTTCTTCAGATTCATAAATAACACTAGAATAAGTCCAACCAAGACCAGTTTCTATTGCAAGGAAAGGTAATAACTCAACCATAAAATCAAGTTGAACTGCCGGTGCAAATGAAGGAGAAAAAACACTCTTCGCACCATAACCCTCCTCAGTACTTTCAAGCATGTCTGTGTACTGTTTAGCTGTATCTCCTTGAAGGATTCCTACACCAAAACCCGGCGCTGTTAAACCAACTGAATACTCAATTGCGTAAACACTAGAAGCTATAAGCATCATGCTTAAAACCAAAATCATCTTTTTCATAAATAAACTCCAAAATAATATTTTTTATAAAAACTACAGATAAAATCTATAGGACTTATACATATCAAATAATGTGAAACTACATTTATATATTTTTCTTTAAGAAAGTATTTTACGTGAATTAAATTAGAGTATAACGTGCACACACACGGGGGGGGGTAATAAGGATTAATATTTCATTCATAATGAACTAAAAATAGCATATTATAGCTATTTTGTCAATATTACTTTGTATAAATAACTTAAAAAAGTTACTATAAAACACTATAATGTCCGTTTTATAATTATTTATTACCATATACAGTATTCTTATTCACTATATATATTTTAAGATTGACTTTTATATATCTCTAATATAAACTTAAACAGTAACTATATCTAATTTATCGCCGAAGGCGTACAGAGTAGGATTTTTTAATGACAAACTTATTTAAATTGCCCATTGTTTTTTTAATTTTATTTTCGGCTAATCTACTAGCATTAACAGATAATGAAACCCTATTATTCACCGCTGTTCAAAACGGAGACACTAACACTATTAAATCATTGATAATGTCAAAAATAAATGTTAACATAGTTGATGACGAAGGATATACCCCCCTACATAGAGCAGTTTTTTATGAGCAATTAGATTCAGTAAATGAGTTACTCGCTTATGCTAAAACAGATAAAGAGGCAAGACTACCTGAAACTGCAATTATAAATGATTGGTATATGTATGGAGTAACGCCATTAATACTTGCTTCATATTTAGGGTATACTGATATAGTAGAAACTTTAATTAAATATAAAGCAAACACTAAAGCACGAGATAATGTTGACGGAACTATGCCCATACACATAGCGGCAGCAAATGGACACACAGAAATAACTAAGTTGCTACTTCTTAAAGACAAAAAACTTTCACGAGCTTTAGATAATTATAGAAGCAGTCCTCTTCATTGGGCATCTATGTCTAATAATCCTGAGATTGTAGAGATTCTCCTCGAAAATGGTGCTGATGCTGATATAGAAGATATAAATGGAATAAAAGCTATAGATTATGCTAAAAATATATCTAAAAATAAAGAAATTATAGACATGCTTTCAGGGGCAGCAAGTCCATCAGAAACTATAACAACGACTACGACTACTACAACTAAAGTCAAACCTATTGAACCAACAGAAACTATAACAACGACTACGACTACTACAACTAAAGTCAAACCTATTAAACCAACAGAAATGACTACTACGACTACTACAACTAAAGTTAAACCTGTAGAGACCACTGATAACGATAAAGTAAAACCACTTGAACCTATAATAATGAACGAAACCGACACAAAAGACGATGAACCTGACATCACAACAGACAATACTAATGAAAAAACGAATATTAATTCTATTGATAAAGCACCAAAGACAGTAGAAACTACTATAGAAAATCCTAATGTAAAAAATCTTGAGTTTATTGTAGCAGTTAAAAAAGGTGATATTCTAACTATAAAAAAATTAATGAAAGAAGGACTTAACCCTAACTTCACACTTGAAAATGGATATACACCACTTCATATTGCTATTAATGAAAACAAAATAGAATCTATTGAAGAATTATTACTTTATGAAGACTTAGAAATAGACATCATGGGTAATATACCTGAAATTTCTAGTTGGGAGTTCGGAGACTCTACTCCACTATTTCTAGCCACTGCCTTAGGAAATGACCAAATTGTTAGTTTACTACTTGACAATGATGCTGATATTTACTATCAAAATGAACTATCAGGTATTACGCCTATTCATCTCGCTTCATACTATAGACATAGTAATATAGTAGAAATGTTAATAGAAAAAGATAATTCAGTTCTTAATGCATATTCAAGTGATAACAGAACAGCTCTTCATTATGCAGTTATATCAGGGTCAACTGAGCTAACATCTACACTGCTAGAATATCCTAATATTAACAGCAGCGCAAAAGATACACTATCACAAACACCACTTCATTATGCTGTAGCAATAGATAATTTAGAAATTGTTAAGCTACTTTCCAATAACAATGCTGACAAAACTATAAAAGATGAAGAGGGATACACTCCATACTTACTTGCGGTGAGCCTTGGTCATAAAGATATAGCAGACTTTCTTGATGACAGCAATAGCAATAAAGTAAAATGGTGGAAGTTTAACTAAATTAGAATCCACCATTAAACATAAATTTATGCTAGTTCACTTACATTATCAAGTCTAACAACATCTATTCTTAACTGAAGAACATATCGCTTACCATCATTACCTATAGCGTAAGTATACTTGCTTGATAAAGCTGCTGGAGCTTGAGCTTGTTTAATAGAAGTACTTACAGGTGATGCTGTTTGTGTTCCTACAGCAGGGCTACTTGTTTGTGTTTGTGTTTGCATACCACTTAATATTTTAGTTATTTCCATTATTTTATCCTCCTAAAATAAGTATCTATAATACTTTTCGGAAAAATATAAAATATGTTAACATGTTTTTTTACCAAAAACACCATTTATATAAGGCAAAAAAATACCCATTAAGCATTTTGTCTGCCTAACGGGTACTCATTATATTTCTATAAAAATTTATTTTTGTATTTGAAGACCTAACTCACCTAACTGTTCCTCGTCAACAGAAGAAGGGCAAGCACTCATAGGGCATTGACCTTTTTGAGTTTTAGGGAATGCGATAACGTCACGTATGCTTGGCTGTTTTTGAAGAAGCATAACAAACCTATCAAGTCCCAAAGCACAACCACACATTGGAGGTGCACCAAACTTTAGGGCATCGAGTAAAAATCCAAATCTTTCCTCTGCCATTTCTTCTGAAATACCTAAAGTTGTGAAAACACGAGACTGCACTTTACTGTCATAAATACGCTGTCCGCCACCTGCAACTTCGTTACCATTAAGTACGCAGTCATAAGTGTCACTTCTAACTGACAAAACATCTGACTCAAGCAAATGAAGATCTTCAGGAATAGGTGCTGTAAACGGATGATGAGTTGATGAATATCTACGCTCTTTAGCATCATATTCAAACAAAGGAAAACCAACAACCCAAAGGAAGTTTAATTTATTCTCGTCAATCAGCCCAAGTTTTTCAGCAACACGCAAACGTAAATTACCCAAAGCGTCATAAGTTACTTTTGGAGTGTCTGCCACAAAAAATAATAAATCGCCTTTTTCAGCATTAGTTGCCTTAATAAGTTTCGCTTGATTCTCTTCAGTAAAAAATTTAACAATGTTTGACTCAAGACCATTTTCAGTTACACGCATCCAAGCAAGTCCTTTCGCTCCAAAAATGGATACATATTTTGTGAAGTCGTCAATATCTTTACGGCTTAAAGTTTCACCACCCTTAGCGTTTAAACATCTTATAATAAATTTGTTTTGAACTGCATTCTGAAATACTTGAAAATTACATCCCTCCAAAGCTTCTTCAACATTAACAAGCTTGAGGTCGAACCTTGTGTCAGGTTTGTCGCTTCCGTATTTTTCCATTGCCTCACTATATTCCATTCTTGGAAAAGGCACTTCTACATTAATGTCATAAATCTCTTTTATAACACTTGCCATCATTCCTTCCATAATAGTCAGATATTCATCTGTATCTAAGAAAGAAGTTTCAATATCAATTTGAGTAAACTCAGGCTGTCTGTCGGCTCTTAAGTCCTCATCTCTAAAACATTTAGCCACCTGATAATATTTTTCAAAACCTGCTATCATCAGTAATTGTTTAAATATTTGAGGTGATTGTGGCAAAGCATAAAAGTCGCCATGAGAAAGTCTTGACGGCACTAAAAAGTCACGTGCCCCCTCTGGTGTACTTTTATTTAGTATTGGTGTTTCAACATCTATAAAACCCAAATCATTTAAGTGACGTCTAAATGATGCGACCACCAAATGTCTCTTATAAATATTATCGAATGAAGGGCTACGTCTTAAATCAAGATATCTATATTTAAGCCTTGACTCCTCATGAGTGTCAATTTCATCTTCAAGCATAAAAGGTGGTGTTTCAGATGTGTTCAGCACCTCGATACTTGAAATCATAACCTCAATTTCACCTGTGGCAATTTTAGGGTTAATCATATCGGGGGCTCTAAGTCTTACAATTCCTTCAACTGATATTACGTATTCACTTCTTAAGTCTTGAGCTTTAACATGTGCGTCATTATTAATTTCAGGATTAAAAACCACTTGCACAAAACCAGTTCGGTCACGTAAGTCAATAAATATAACTCCACCATGATCACGTCTTCTAAGCACCCAGCCTGCTAGTTTTACTGTTTGACCAACTAGGTCTTTTCCTACCATTCCATTTTCTTTTGTTCTAAAACGCATGTTTCTCTCCCTGAAATTATTCTTTTCAATCGTCATCAAATATACTACGAAATAGCAAATAAATCAATTTATAAATTTATTCACACTCTTTTTTTTCTATTTGAATTTTTAACTATTTAAATATATTATCTGCTTAAGTTATGGGTTTAAATATTATGACTCTTTCTGTGTTACTGTTATGATTGATTTGAATAAGAAACTTAAGGGGCTGGCGAGAAGTCGATTGTTCGTATAATTGAGGCGACTGACAGGAAGATTGATTCTTTGGTTTAT
>CAMRCO010000001.1 GCA_947040945.1 uncultured Spirochaetia bacterium | reverse complement strand
TCTAGGCTCTGGTCGTCCAAAAGAAATACCAAACATAACTCCGACATCAAATGATTTTAAATAATAACCTATGTCAGCAAGCAAACTAATGCTTGTAACACCTGTTTCGTTGCTCAAGTCAAAGCTACCGCCTATTTGCATTAAGACTCCAATATTTAAATTAATTGCTGTTTCAATATTTCTGTAGTCTATGTTGTAGGGTTTAAGTTGCACCATGCCGTCATCAGCTCCATCAGCGTATGGCAAAATAAAACTTGCTCCAAAAGGTACTGTAATGTTCATTTCAAATTGAGTGAATGCTTTAGTTTGAATCACTAATGCAAGTGTAAATATCAATATAATTTTTTTCATTCTATAAACTCCTTGAGTCCTCAGGGTGTGTGTAAATTAAGTTTTGGACTAACTTAAAATATTTATTTTTTTATTCTAATATTATACAGTTTAATTATACTAAATGTTAGAGTTTTATCAATAAAAACGTAGAAATACTTCTATAGTGCTTCTATAATTGGATATTTGTTACAAAAAATGCATTATAGTTGACAAAAATGCGGTTTATGGTAATATACACTCACAATGAGTATTATTATTAGTGATTATATATATGCATCTGATGCATTTAATGTTGCTGTTTTAGCTTTCAAAGGCTCACTCGGGGCTGAAAATATTCCTAGCATGGTTTCAGCTATAAATAATTATATAGATGAAGGTGAAATAAATATATTTCTAGACTTAAGTGACCTAAGTTATATAGAAAAAGATGTTTGGTTCTCTCTTGTTGAGCTCAAGTCATATATTACTCGTTTGGGTGGTAATCTTTTTATATCTAATATATCTGGTTTTGTGAAGCACGAATTTTGTCTCTTAGGGCTAGGTTCTTGTTTTTCTCAAATCTCATGTTTTGAAGATATAATGAAGTCTTAAATAATACTCATAAATCAATAATATTAATAAAAAAGTGAGCTAACTAGTAATACTTGAGATGTAGTATGGTGTTTACTTTATTTCTTCTTTCAAGTATAATCAAGTTATGCGTACTTTTAAAAATGTTGCTAAAATAACTAAATATTTTTCTATATTTTTTATTATAACTTCAGTAATTTATTCTCTATTGTTTTTTAAACAAGAAAACTATTTAAGTATTTTGTCTAATGCTGTGATGCACTTTTTTATAATAGCTTTTGTAACGTCTATTGTAACAATGATGTTTCTCGCAGCAACTTACAAAATGGTTAAAGGTGTAAGTTTAGTATTTTCTATTTTTATTTTTTCATTCATGCTAATTTTAGTATATTCTTTTTCTATATATTTTTCTGATGGATTTATTAATAATATTTTTGAAAGTAATGCTCTCTTGAGTACAGACATAGAAAACAATAGACTTATAGATTATACAGGTTCTTTAAATATAGAAGAAGGTAAGTTCAATATTTTTGATGAGTATATAGTTTATGCTAGAAATGATATAGGTAATAATTTGTACAGCAATATAGTAATATCAAAAAGTGATTCAGAAAGAATTATTTATAAAGCAAATAATGGTTTAATAACTCCTAATGGATCTGAAATTAATGATGTTGATGTTTTTAACTTTACTGATATGGAATCAAAAAAAATAAAAACAATTTCGCTTTCAGATTTGGGAGAATCAGATGATAGAACATATATACAAAAAACACTCTCAAAAGGGGTTACTTTCTATATTGCTAATGTAATATTCAATACTTTTCTGAATAGTAAAAACTCTATTCCATTTATAATTGTTTTGTTTATAATATTATTTTCACTGTTATTAGGTGCATATTCAATTGTAGATTCTTTATCAACCCCTGTTCATTTGTTTTATAATATATTAATTGCTATAGTTTTATGTGCTTCATTTGAACTGAATCTTATACTTCTTGTAAATATATTTAGTATAGATAAAATTATAAAATCATTAAACTTTGGACTTTTATCTGTTTTACTAATTTCGATAGGTGTTCTTTTAAATGTTTTTGCTTTCATATTTGATCAAGTATTTAAATTTAAAAATTATTATGAATAGCATTATAGTAAACGGTTTTTCAAAAATAGAGTCTAATAAAAATAGTATTGTAACTATTGGTAAGTTTGATGGTGTTCATAAGGGGCATCAAAAACTTTTAAGTTATGTTGTTGAGCATGCTAAAAAAAATGATCTTTTATCTATTGCGATAGTATTAAAAAAGAAAAACAAAACTATATATAACTTTGACGAGAACATAGAGCATATTAAGTTTATTGGTATAAACTATATTATAGTTATTGACTTTTCAGAAAAATTCTATAAAATAACTTCAGATGTTTTTTTCTTAAACTTAATAGAGAACTATAAAATGGTTTCTATTGCTACAGGTCCTGATTTTATGTTTGGTAATAACAAATCAGGAGATGTTAATCTTTTAAGAGAGTACGGCAAGAAAAATAATGTCGATGTTAATATAGTAGAGTTTAGTATCTACAATAAAGAGAAAATTTCAACTACTAATGTTTTTAAGTATTTAGAGCTTGGTGATATTTTGTCAGTTTCTAAAATGCTTGAACGTGATTACATACTTTCGGGTATTGTTGAGGTTGGAAAAAAAATTGGTAGGACTATAGGATGCCCTACAGCTAATCTTTACATAGCAGATAAAGTGTTTATGCCTAGAGATGGTGCTTATTTTGGATTGGTTCGTGTTGATGGTTTTATGGAAGTTTATAAGGCAATGATTTTTATAGGCTCTAGCAATCTCAATGAAGGTGTTAGGCTTGAAGCTCATTTACTAGACTTTAATTATGATCTATATGGAAAAGTTATATATATTAAACTTATGAAGTATAGTAGAGAAAATATAAAGTTAGACTCACTTGAGAGTTTAAAAGAATTACTTAAAGTTGATAAAGTGAATGCTATTAAGTATTTCAAGGGGAAAGCATTAAAGTTTGATGATAAGTAAATGTATTAGTTTGTTCATGGTTATTATTAAAAAAATAAAAATAAATATTATTAGTTACTTCAAAGGAGAAGAAAATGTCTATTGTAGCAGAAGAAAAATCAAAAATAATTAAAGAGTTTGGTAGAAGTGAAAACGATACAGGTTCAGCAGAAGTTCAAGTTGCACTTCTTACAAATCGTATAAGCTATCTTACAGGTCACTTTAGAAAACATACTAAAGATAATCACTCAAGAAGAGGTCTTCTTAAAATGGTTGCTAGACGCCGTAAACTGCTTAGTTATTTAAGAAATACTGACTTAGAATCTTATAAGACTTTAATACAAAGACTTAATTTAAGAAAATAATTGAAATTAGATATATTATATGCATTTTTGCTTGCAAGATATAGGGATTGGTTAAATCAAGGGGGACGAGTATGATAAGCGTTAAAGCTAATTTTTGTGGTGAGGAACTTATTTTAGAAACTGGATTACTTGCAAAGCAAGCGCATGGTTCTGTTACACTTCGTTTAGGAAATACAACTATACTTGCTACAGTTGTGGCTTCTAAAGAGCCAAATCTAGATGCTAGTTTTTTTCCATTAACAGTAAACTACAATGAGAAGTATTATGCTGGTGGTAAAATTCCCGGTGGTTTCTTTAAGAGAGAAGCTAAACCTAGAGATAAAGAAGTTTTAACTTCAAGGATTATAGATAGACCAATTCGTCCACTATTTCCAGAGGGTTTTAGAAACGAAGTTCAAGTTATACCAACAGTTTTATCCATTGATTCAGATACTACAACAGAGGCTCTAGCTTTAATAGCAGTATCTGCCGCATTAACAATATCATGGATACCTTTTGCAGGACCTATTGCTGGAATTAGAATTGGGTATAAAAATGGTGAATATATTGTTAATCCTAAAATTTCAGAACTTGTAGACAGTGAACTTGATATAGTTGTCGCTGGAAGCAGAGATGCTATTCTGATGATAGAAGGTGAAGCTACCGAAGTATCTGAGGATATTTTTATAGGTGCTATTGAGTTAGCTCATAAAGAAATGCAAAAGTACATAGATATGCAAGAAGAACTTGCTAAACTTTGTGGAACTGAAAAAATTGAAATGCCTGTTTTCGAGCTTAATAAAGAGCTTGTTGAAGAGGTTACTAAATATGGAACTGATATAATAGCTGCTGCTAATCAGAATCCTGATAAAACAAAAAGAAATGAATGCATGTCAGATGCTTACAAAAGTGTAGCTAAACATTTTGCGGATAAAATTGAGGATGAAAAATTACTTTCTCAAATACCTGCGATATGTCATACAATAGAAGAAACTGTTGTTCGTGAGGCAATAGTTGTTGATGGGGTACGTCCTGATGGCAGAAAGTGTGATGAAATACGTAGTCTTGATTCAAAAATAGGTGTTATTCCTCGTGTTCATGGAGCAGGACTTTTCACTCGTGGGCAAACTCAATGTTTGTCAATAGTTACTTTAGGAAGTGAAAAAGACTCACAACTTATGGATGACATTTATGGTAAAGAAAATAAAACATTTATGCTACATTATAATTTCCCTCCATTTTCTGTTGGAGAATGCGGTAGATATGGAGCACCGGGTCGCCGTGAAATAGGTCATGGTAATTTGGCTGAACGTTCTTTCAGTGCGGTACTTCCTAAAAGAGATATTTTTCCTTATACAGTAAGGGTTGTAGCTGAAATACTTGAAAGCAATGGTTCGTCATCAATGGCAACAATTTGTGCCTCAACTTTATCTTTACTTTCAGCAGGTGTTCCGCTTAAGTCTAGTGTTGCGGGTATCGCTATGGGACTTGCTACATATAAAGATGGTTATAAAATTCTTACTGATATTCAAGGAGTTGAAGATCATTTAGGTGATATGGACTTTAAGGTAGCTGGTACAAGACAAGGTATTACAGCATTTCAGCTTGATATTAAACTCACAGGAATTTCAGTAGAAATACTTAGAGAGGCTTTAGAGCAAGCTAAAAAAGCAAGACTTTTCATACTTGACTCAATGGATAAAACTATAGCGGTAGCAAATGATGTTTCAAATGATGCCCCTAAGTTTTTATCTATAAATGTTAATCCTGAAAAAATAAGAGTATTAATAGGTCCCGGTGGAAAAAACATTAAAGGTATAATTGAAGAGACAGGTAGTGATGTTGAAATAAACGATAATGGAACTGTAAATATTTTTGCTGCAAATGGTGCAGCTTTAGAAGAGACTATTGAAAAAATAAAAGCCTACACAAGAGAGCCTGAACTAGGTGAAACATATAATGGTCTTGTAAAAGACATTAAAGAGTTTGGTGCTTTTATAGAAGTGTTACCTGGAATTGAAGGGCTTTGTCATATATCAGAACTTGCTTACAGTAGAGTTTCTAATGTTGAGGATGTTCTTAACATTGGTGATAAAGTTGATGTTAAAGTTATCACAGTTTCTGGTGGTAAATATGGGTTAAGTCTTAAAGCATTACTTGAAAAACCTGAGGGCTACGTTGAAAGAGAAGCTCCACCTAGAACTAGTAGTAATGACAGAAATCGTGGTGGTGGCGGTGGCGACAGAAACCGTGGTGGTAATGATAGAGGACGTAAATATTAGAATAAGTATCATTAGGCTTATTGGTTTGCATAACAATATGTGATAGGTATTTTTATCAAATATAAAGAAGTTTTTTTATAAAAATATATATCGGTATTGTTATTTTCGGCTTTGATACTTTCTGTTTTTTCGTTTAAAGCGAAAGCTAAAACTATAACAGTTTCGTTAGAGGCACAGGTAATATATTTGTTGATAACAAAACAATATTAAACTCTGATGTTAACTTAAAAACAGTAAAAGCATTAATTAAAACTCAACTGATTAATGTAGCAAATTTCCTTGAAAATGTAGATGAAGATTCTATAGACGTTAATCTTAACTATCTTCATTGTGTTGAAAGAAGCTCCCTCCTCCAATGGGTACTTCTGGTTCAATAACATTAAAAACTAAAGATGGCTATAAGTTTTAAGATGTAGAAACTAGTAAAGAGTTTTTTATGTTTTTAATGCTATAATAATTAAATTAGTTAATATTATTTACAAGCTCCATTTAAATTTTAATATTTAGATTGAGCTTTTGTTTTATTTGTTTTGCTTTATGTAGTTATTTAGGTATATTTACAGATTAAATGTAACTATATATATACAATAACTAATTTTATTAAGATATAGCTTTTAAATTATTGACTTTTATAGTTATAACATATACACTTATTTGAAAGTTTTGGAGAGATTTTTTCAAAACTAAATACAACTATTTTATAAGAAGGAGAAAATCGTGAAACTCCCTAAGGTGAATAATTTAGGCTTTTTCGAGATAAGACTCGAGAGTATAGGTGGTATGGGTGCTAATAGTGCTGGCAAAATGCTAGCAGACATTGGGGTATTATCCCAAGGGTATAATGGTGCTGCTTTTTCAAGCTATGGTTCTGAAAAGAAGGGTTCTCCCGTTAAGGCTTTTGTGCGTCTTTCTGATGCTAAAGTTCTTGTACGAGTTAACTCTATAATTGAAGAGCCTCATGTTCTTGCAGTATTCCATATGAATCTTCTTAAGAATCCTATGACTTTAATGGGTGTGAGAGAAGATGCGGTTGTTGTTTTTAACACAAGTATGAATCCAGATGAAGCTCGTGAATTCTCTAAGCTTCATGGTGGAACTGTTGTGTGTATTGATGCTATTAAGATAGCGGCTGAAGAAAAGCTTCCTGCAACAAACACTGTTATGATGGGTGCTTTAGTTAAGTTTATGCCATTTTTGGATATGACTTTATTTGAAAAGAAGATTAGAGATCAGTTTGCGAATAAGCCAGATGTTGTTGATTCAAACATAAGGGCTTTTAGACGTGGATATGAAGAATGTGAGGTTAAAGAGTTTAAGGCTGAGAAAAAATATCCTTATATTCCATTTAAGAAACCTGAGCCTGTATACGGCAAAAAAAATCAACCAATTGGTGGATACATATCTGCTGCTGGAAGTAGTACATTAAAAGACAATACTGTTACTCGTACAGGAAGAATACCTGTTTACAATAGTGATAACTGTATTCATTGTGCTCAGTGTGAAATTGTTTGCCCTGATTTATGTATAGTATTTGATCGCAACAAAGAAGATGGTAAAATGTACATGAAAGGTATAGATTATCAATATTGTAAGGGTTGTCGAAAATGTGTTAAAGCTTGTCCTAAGAGTAATTCAGAAAAAGAGCCAGACAAGTCAAAACATGCTTTAATTGACGACATCGAAGCAAATTATAATGTTAGCGATATAACTTGTAGCCGTTATGGCAAGAAATAAAAGGAGTAATAAATGGCAACAAAAGAAATAAAAAAAGCTGAACAAATAGAAATACTTGAAAGCGGTAATGAGCTTGCTGCTATTGCGGCTTCTCAAATAAATTACCATGTTATGGGTTACTATCCAATTACACCATCTACTCAAATAGCAGAATACTTAGACGCTATGAAAGCTGATGGTAAACATCAAGTGAAAATGGTTCCTGCTGACGGTGAGCATGGTGCTGCTGGTATTTGTTATGGAGCAACTACTGCAGGTGGACGTGTTTTCAACGCAACAAGTGCTAATGGACTTCTTTTTGCTTTAGAGCAATTACCTGTGCAATCAGGTACACGTTTTCCTATGGTACTTAATGTTGTAAACCGTACAGTTTCAGGTCCTCTTGATATTAAGTGTGATCACTCTGATATTATGATGGCTTTGAACACAGGATGGGTTATAATAATGGCTCATACTACTCAAATGGTTTATGACTTTAATGTTCTTGCATTGAAAATTGCTGAGCATTCTAAAGTACAATTACCAATTATTGTTTCATCGGATGGTTTCTTTACTTCTCACCAGAAGAAAAAGGTATCACTATTTAAAGAAAATAAAGATATAGCAGACTTTTTAGGTGAATATAAAGCACCTGTAACATCAGTTGAGCCGGGTACTAACCCTGTAACAATTGGTCCTTACATGAATGAAGATGAGCTTACAGGAAGCAAACTTCAGCTTGTAGATGCATTAGAAAATTCTCGTGCAGTTATTAAAGAGGTATTTTCTGAGTTTGCTAAAATCTCAGGTAGAAAATATTCTCCTATTGAAACACATAAAATGGCAGATGCAGATGTTGCTCTTATGGTTTGTGGTAGTGCTTATGAGACAGCTCAACTTGCAGTTGATCAAATGCGTAAGGCTGATAAGAAACTTAAAGTGGGTGCTTTTGCTATTACTCAAATTAGACCTTTCCCTGAAAAAGAACTTCAAAAGCTTCTTGCTAAAGTTAAGGTGCTTGTTGTTGGTGACCGCCAAGATACATACTCAGGTATGGGTGGTAACATGTCTACAGAAATTAGAGCAGCACTTAAGAATGATAAAACTAACAAAACAACTGTTATAAGTCGTGTATACGGACTTGGCGGTACAGAGTTCCCACTTGTAAAAGCAGAGGAGCTTTTTGAAATAGGAATTAAAGAAAAGAAAAAAGCAGGTAGTGTTAAATTCCATGATTATCTAGAGCAGTATATGGGACATAAAGGCGTTGAAATGAAGCCTATATTTGAACCTCTTACACTTGAAAGTCAAACTTCTGGAATTGAAGTTAACATGAATGCTGAAACTGGAAAACTTGATGTAAAAGTACCAGGACTTAGAGAATTAACAGGAAAAGCTTATCGTTATTCTCAAGGACACGGAGCTTGTAATGGATGCGGAATATTCTCAGGTATTAATACTTTCTTAAAAGGTATTGAAGGCGAGGTAGTATTACTTGTTCATACAGGTTGTTCAATGGTTGTAACTACAGGTTACCCTTATAGTTCATATCGTACAACATACGTACACAATCTTTTCCAAAATGGTGCTGCAACACTCAGTGGTATTGTTGAAATGTATCATGAAAGAAAAAGACGTGGAGAAATTAAAGGTCCAAATGATCCTACATTCATCATGGTAACAGGTGATGGCGGACATGATATCGGTATGGGGCCTTCAATTGGAGCTGCTATTCGTAGTCATAAAATGATTATACTTGAGTACGATAACGAGGGTTATATGAACACAGGTAATCAGTTATCATTCTCTACTCCATTAGGACACAGAACTTCTACTTCTAATGTTGGTAAAGCTCAAGCTGGTAAAGAGTTCCAACATAAAGATGTAGCACAAATATTCTCAGCATGCCATGTTCCTTATGTGGCAACAGGTGCTGAACCATTCCCTATGGATTTAATTAAAAAGGCAGCTAAGGCTCAGTGGTATGCTAATAATGTAGGTCTTGCTTTTGTCAAGATACTTATCGCATGTCCATTAAACTGGAAAACACCTGATGACATGGGTACAGAGGTTATTAGAGCAGCTGTTGATTCTTGTTTCTTCCCACTTTATGAAATTGAGCAGGGAATTACAACTATAACACATAATCCATATAGCCAAGATTCTAGTAAGAAAAAGCCTGTGAGTGAATGGCTTAAAATGATGGGTAAAACTCGTCATATGCTTAAGAATGATGATGTTCTTGAGTCTTTCCAAAAGGAAATTGATAGACGTTGGGCAAGACTAAATGCTATGAATGATTGCGACTTGCTATAGATTAAACAAATAAATATATAATTATTTATTATAAAGTAGCCTCTATAATTTTTTAAGTTATGGAGGCTACTTTTATATAGTCTTAATTAATCCATATTCACTTTATAAAAAGTTTATATAAATAGTATTTTCTTTATACTCAGATTATAACGTAATAATAAATAAGTTGTTTTAAGGGTGTAAAATAATATGGCGAAAATAACAAGCTTGATGGTACTTTATGTAATTGTACTTTTGATTCTTGAATGTAGTATAAATCAAAAACCTAGCACAGAAAAATCGGGACTTAATGTTTTAAATTTAATGTCGGGACTAGAAGAGTCTGCGAATCAAGTTAGTGGTGCTAGTGGATTTCAAAAATATTCTAGTATAGATAAAGGAGTATATTCTGGAACAACTCTATACTATGCAACAGGTAGTATTTTTTATGTTAATGGAGATATGTCTCTTTTTAAGCGAGTGGGTAGTTTACTTTTAAATGGGCTAAGTAAAAATGCTACTACAGGAGACGTTACATATAAAAATGAAGTTGTAAGTAAATGGGCATCAGAAGGAACTATTAAGGATGCATCAGAGCTTGCTTTAACTAAAGTTGGAGGTGAAACCTATACTGTAGCACAAGTTAAGGCACTTGGGTATAATTTTTATGAGTTATCTAGAACTGAAAATAAACAATGGGAAAATTCAAAATGGAGTGTTGGCGGAACATCAACTTGGATGAGTATAGGTGCTGACCCTCCTTTTATAAAATCGTATTATTTAATTAAAAAAACAGATACTGAGGTTACATTAATAGAAATGTCATTAAATGGTAGTTCTTATTCTATAAGTGAGTCAATAGAAAGTCCTGAAGAGTCTTCAGTTTTTACTAAATAAGTTAAAGCGTGATAAGATTTTTAATCTCATCCCAGCTCATCTTGTTTACATTAAATGAAGCGTCATCAATTACAGCGTCAATAATTTCTCTTTTTCTGTCTTGTAGAGCGAGTATTTTCTCTTCAATTGTACCACGTGTTACGAGTTTATAATTTGTTACAACTCTTTTTTGACCTATTCTATAAGCTCTATCAGTTGCTTGATCCTCAACTGCAGGATTCCACCATAAGTCATAATGCATGACAGTGTCAGCTTTTGTGAGTGTAAGTCCTGTGCCTGCGGCTTTTAAGCTTAATAAAAATATAGGTGCCTCACCCGCATTAAATCTGTTTACCAAGTCCATTCTATTTCTTGTTTTTCCATCTAGGTAAAGAAAGTCAATATTGAGTTTTGTCAAAGCATCACGCATTATATGTAGCATTTTTGTAAATTGGCTAAAAACCAAAACATTATGTCCGCCATGAATTGACTCTCTAATCATTTCAATAAACATATTAAATTTACCACTTGTATGGCTTTCTCCTCTTAAGTCGGGAGCAAGTAGACGTGGATGACAGCATACTTGTCTTAGCCTAGTTAATGCTGAAAATATTTCAATTTGTGATTGATTAAATCCTTTTCGTTTTACAGTTTCAAATATTTCAATTCGTGCGGCCTCAAGTATAGACATATATAATTCTTTTTGATCTTTAGTTAAGTCGCAATATGCTATATTTGTATGCTTAGCAGGTAAGTCTTTAAGCACATCTTTTTTTAGTCGTCTAAGAATAAACGGAGCTATTTTTGTTTTAAGTTCATCTAATGCGACTTCTTTAAGTCCATCCTTATTTGAAATAATAGGGCTTTCATAATGCTCTATAAACTCTTGATGTTTACCTAAAAAACCCGGCATTAAAAAATCAAACATAGACCAAAGCTCACTTATGCTGTTTTCTATGGGTGTGCCACTTAATGCCAAACGCTTTATAGATGTAAGGCTTTTTACTGTTTTTGCATTTTGTGTGTTAGCATTTTTTATATGCTGTGCTTCATCAAGTATTACATAATTAAATGTGTATTCACTTAAAACTTTAGCGTCTCGCCTTAATGCCCCATACGAAATAATTGCTATATCATAATTTGAAATAGACTTTATTCTTTTAAGCCTAGCCTTTGATACCCCATTAAGTATAATCGTGTGAAGGTTTGGAGCAAACTTTTTTATTTCCATATACCAATTGGTTACACATGAAGTGGGGGCAACAATTAAAGAAGTGCCAACAACTCCACTTTGTTTATCTTTTAATATTGACGCTATAGTTTGAAAGCTTTTTCCAAGACCCATGTCATCAGCTAAAATACCATTTAATGACATGTCAGCAAGCTTTCTTATCCACTTATATCCTGTAAGCTGATATGGACGAAGCTCTGTAGTTAAACTTTCTGGTGGCTCTTCATCATAATCAACTTTTTTTATATCGTTAATTGCAGTTTTAGCATCGTCTTCTAACTCTAATGTAATACCACCATGCTTTTCTAAAATGTCGGCAAAGTATGGAGCATTAAACATTGGTATTAAATAGTTGCCTTTATCACTGTCTTTTAGTGAATTATCATTTAATATTTTTGCTAAATAATCTATTATTTCAAGGTCGACAGGAATGAATGATCCGTTTTGAAGTCTTATATATTCTTTATTTTCTTTTTTTACTTCAGATACTAAATTTGATAAATCATGTATTTCCTCTACCCCTTCAAAAGAAAAATTTATTTCAAAAAAGTTTATATCTTTGCTTAATTTAACTATCATGCGTGGAGGCTTAACATTTATTTTTAATGCCCTAAAGTCCTCACTATAAAAACAAGCCCATCCTCTCTCTTGAAGCAATGGCAATGCTTTATAACATAACACAAAAATTTTCTCATCGTCATTAGTTGAAAAAGTGTATTCATTAATTCGGTTAAGATATTTTGATAATGTTTCGCAAAAAAAATCTTCTTTTTCTTTATCTCTATAAACTTCATTGTCTAAGTTAAGCATATCAGAGCTTGTACATTTTCCACTGTATGGGTCGATTGTAAACTTTCCATATTTAAACTTTATAGCTCCATATACATAGTCTCCATCATAATCAAGAAATACCAAAGCTTGTGCGGGGAAAACTCGCTCCTCACTTTCCTTAATATTTGGAGGTAGTTCAAGTTCAAAATCTTTTTTTAAATTAGGTAATACTCTCGCACAAAAATCACTTATATAGTCTTTTGATATTTTAATATTTTCTTTAAATAAAGTTTTTTTTACTTTTGGGTATGATGGTGTTGTAAAATAAAATGTATCTTTATAAAGTATATATGGGCAGTTTATTCCAAAAGTATATATTTTTTCTGCCTCAAGTTCAATATCCTTAAATATTATATTTAGAGAAACATTACCTTGATTATCATTTTCACCTTTTATAATTACTTTTAATATTTCATCACTAAATGTTATGACACGAGTTTCAAGTTTTATTAAGCTTATATTTTTTAGTATATCGAGTAATTCTCCTAAATTATAATCCTTAAACCAAAGCTTACCACTTTCTTGATTCTGATTTCCTTCTTGGTAAGTAATATTTAGGAATCTTATCAATTTAGAGTCATATTTACTAAAGTCTTCAAGTCGTATTTTATATTCTTCATTCTCTATTGTTTGGCTACTATCAACAATTACAGAAAATAAAAAGTTTTCTAACTCTACAATTCTAAGTACATTTCCAGTTTCGTTGTGAGTAACTTTAATAGATAAGCCCAAAGACATATCATTATTTGAGCCTCTCATTGATATAAGAGCTGATATGCTATAGTTATCTCTATAAAGATTATCTCTATATGTATCCATTAATGGTGAACGAGTATAATATACCCAGTCAAAATTTTTAGGTGTCTCACTATTAATTTTGGTGTCTATTTTGTCATTATTAATTATATTATCTGTTTCGTCATTATTATATGAAAACAGGTTTGAAGAGTTTGAAAGCATGATATATTAATAGTACCTTAAATTAAATATTAGAGAAAATACAGTATAAATTAAAAATGTTAAAATAAAAAGCCCCTTGACACTTAAATCAAGAGGCTAGTATTAGACTAAAAATATTTATTAATCATCATATTCTGTTGAATATATTTTACCATTTTTGTCCATTTTAAGCTCCATTCTGTTGTCAAGCTTAACATCAAAACCAGAATTCTCTTTTTCAATTTGAATTACATTAGCACCTGAATATGCTTTTTTTATAGCAGCTAAAACTGGAGCTGGAATAAAACCTGTTGGTATAGCTTGATGTTTTCCATCAACACTTTTCCATTGTCCATCATTAAAAAAAGAAACTTCAGCACCATTAGCAAGTGTAACATCAATTTCATTTCTGTCTTTCTCAGCATATACTAATTCAATCTTTGGATAGTACTTGTTTAAGAATGTTTTTGCTTCTTTTGGAATAGAGTCTACTGGAATAACTTGTTCGTTAGCCATAAGTAAAGATGATAGCATAAGTGAAATAATAAAAGAATAAGTAATCATTTTTTTCATAATAAAACTCCTATATTTGATTATGCCCAACAGTTTAGTTTAGATAAGTATATATGTCAATACTATAAAAATAAAAAACGATTAAATAAAGTTTTATTTTAGAGATATATTATCGGTTAAGCGATTTTTGCCACAGTAACAAGCTATAAATATATATGAATGTTTTGTTGCTGTTTGAAGTTCTGAGAGTGTTTCTGAATCAACTATAGATATATAATCAACTTTAAGTGTTACAGCTTGACATAGTATATCTTTCATAAAATTTATAATATCTTCTGATAAATTGTAGCCTTCATTAAAATACTCTTTTGCCATTTTTAATGATTTATATATTATAGGAGCATCAAGCATTTCTCTACTACTTAATAAAGCATTTTTACTATTTAAGGCTATTCCAAGTGTATCTCTTACCGTTTTTGTTTTTTTTATACTTATATTTAAGTTTAGGTCTTTAACCATAGATTTTAATATAATATATTTTTGATATTCTTTTTCAGAACAATAAATAATATTTGGAGATACTATGTTGCATAATTTACACATTGTAGTAGCAAAGTTTTCAAAGTAAGCGGGTCTTGTTATTCCACAAAGTATATTCGATAAATTATGACTATTTATATAAGTGTTATAATTTTTGGGAAATATAGAATCTTCTTTTGGTAAAAAAAGTATATCAATTTTTAATGCTTTAAGATTTTTTTTATCACAACTTAATGCATTTAGATACAGGTTTATATCTTCGTTTTTAAAAAGTTGAGATGGATTTATAAATATGCTAACAATAGTTATATCACATTCTTTTTTTGATTTTATTATATTAGAAAAATCACCCTCATGTAGAGCACCAGTTGTAGCAATAAAACCTATTGTTTTTTTAGTTTTTTTAAGAGATAAAATATAGTTATTTAAGGCTTTAATTGAGCTTATAACTTTCATATTTATTTTTTATTTAAGTCTGTTGCTTTTCCATAAAAGTACATTGACAATATTAATTGTAATGGAAACATAGTAATACATTCAACTAACATTATAGTACGTCTTATATAATACGGAATATTCTTTTTGAAAAAGAAAACATTAAGTAAGAATAATATTCTGATAATAGCTGATAAAGCAAAAAACACTATAATTAAAAAATATAAAAATGTATTTTGAACAGGGATATAGATTATAAACGGATTAAACTCTTCAGTATTATATTTTGATATAAAAATAAATATGCCTAATATATATATAATTGTAAAAAGTATATCAAATGCAACTGTAACATTGAGAGCTGTTTTATATGATATTTCTTTATATAAAGGTTTACCACATGAAGCACATGCTACATTATATTTATAATTTAGTGTATTGCAAGCTTTACATTTTATTTTAGAAGCCATATTTGTTATTACCCCATAGTCTATTTGTTTGTATGCTATTATATTTCAAAAAGAAAAATTATCAACCTTTTAGAATAGTTATTTAGTTATAGTTATAATATTATTATTGACAAAACTATAAATCCTATTATAATCAGTGATTAATAAATATATTGGAGGCATTTTATGAAATTTATGGATTTATATAAAGGCTATGATAAAAGAAAAGTTGCTATACAATCTAGAATTGAGTCCATAATAGAGAGAAGCCAATTTATATTTGGTCCCGACTTAGAAGAACTTGAAGAGACACTTGCAAAATATGTTGGACGAAAATATGCACTAGGAGTTTCAAGTGGGCATGACGGGCTTTCACTTGCTCTTATGGCTTTAGGTTTTGAGGCGGGCATTGATCACAGCGACAAAGAAGTTATAGTTCCTGCTTTAACATTTTTCTCAACTGCTGAAGCACCTGCATCTTTGGGAATGAAAGTTGTTGTTTGTGATATTGATCCTGATACATATAATATGGACTTAAACAAACTTGAGTCTTTAATAAATAAAAATACTGTAGCAATTATTCCTGTTAATTTATTTGGACAATGTATTGATTATGATGCCCTTGATACTATAGCAAAAAAACATAATGTATTTGTTATAGAAGATGCTTGTCAATCATTTGGAGCTACGTCAAAAAATAAAAAGTCATGTGCATTTGGAGACATTGCTATAACATCTTTTTTTCCTGCTAAACCTTTAGGATGTTTTGGTGATGGAGGAATGTGCTTTACTGATGATGATGAGCTTTATGCTAGATTAAAAAAATTAAGACATCATGGGGATTCAGGTGGTATGGTTCATGTTATGCTTGGAACTACTGGTAGACTTGATAATTTACAGGCAGGAATTTTACTTGAAAAGTTTAAGGGTTTTGATGAGGATATGGATTTAAGACGTAGTGTTGCTGAGTTTTATACCAAAAACTTAAATGGCATTCTAAAGACACCAAAAATTGAAAGCTTTAATGATTCAGTTTATGCGCAATATGTTGTTATATCAGAGAGTAAAGATAGAAATGCTATTAGAGAATATTTACAAACAAAAGATATTCCAACAGCTTTATATTATCCTAATCCTATTCATTTAGCACCTATACTTAAACCACTTGGTTATAAAGTTGGCGACATGCCTAATGCTGAGTATGTTTGTAAAAATTCATTAGCTTTACCTATATATAATGAAATGAGTAATGATGAGGGTTTAGTTGTCATAAATGCATTGAAAGAAATATTAAGTAATTAATGAATAACAAAGATTATGTACAAAGAACATATGTAGCAAGTATTATTACTATATTTTTTTATGCGGGGGCATCGATTTTAATACCTCTTTCCATTGAAAGTATAAGGGCTGACTTGTCATTAACTTATACACAAGGGGGTATATATTCATTTATATCATCTATAGAACAATTTGCTATAATGATTCTAACATGTTTTTTAGCAGCTAAGTTTGGAAAAATTAGAATTATAAGAATAGGAATTTTATTTTTGTCATTAGGTCTTTTTTTATTTTCAAAATCAAACTTTTTTTTAATCTCAATTTTTTTCTATTTAATAGTTGGTGTTGGGCATGGATTTATTGAGGCTATGCTTACACCTTTAATTGTTGATTTATACCCTGAAGACAAAGGTTCAAGACAAATACTTTTACATGCTTTTTGGTCGATAGCAATTATAACAATTTCTCCAGTTGTTGGATTTGCTCTTTCAAATGGTGTTCCTTGGCGTACTATTTTTACAATATTTTCGATTATAATTTTAATAGTAGTTTTTGCTTTCCCTCCATCGAAACACTTGGGTCTTCCAAGGTCAAGCACAGATATATTACACATGAAAGAAATATTTTTTTCTAGAATATTTTGGCTTTTTGTTTTTGCTATAATATTTGCTGGTGCAACTGAAGGGGCTTTTACATATTGGATTTCAAGTTATATTCAAAATATATATTCGGTTTCACAATTTGAAGGAGCTATGGGAACTACTTTTTTTGCGTCAGGTATGGCTTTAGGGCGTATTGGTTTTAGTAGACTTGCTAAAATTATAAGCCTAATTGAGATAATACTTTTTAGTGCAGCAATTTTGGTTGTTTTTGGAATATCTATATTTTTTGTTAAATCACTTTACCTTCTATATTTAATAGTGTTTTTATCAGGAACTATGATAGCACCTTTTTGGCCATCTCTACAACTCTATGCGGTTAAAGTTATAAAAAAAGACCCTACACTAATAATGGTATTTTTGTCTTGTTTTGGAGTTCCCGGGTTTAGCTTTTCTGTTATGGCTGTAGGTATTTTGGCTGACCTTGTTGGTTTTACTTATGCTTTATCTGTAATACCACTGTTTTCAAGTATGCTTATAATCACTGTTTTAATTATTAACTCATATCGAAAAAAGCATTTAGGTGAACATTAATTAGCCACCAATGAGCGGAGTCAATTTCATAAAACTTACACTTGTATTTTTATCGATAACAACAATTTGATCTAAAGACTTCGCTTGTATATCATCTATTAAAATGAAGTATGAATTATTTTCAAATGCTTTAAGGGCTAAGTCAATTTGTTTGTCTTTATCTATTTTAGTATTTAATGCTCTCTCTATTTGATTTGCACTCATTAAGTTATTTGGATTATCATAATTATCTAACTCTTTTAGAACACGTGCTTTAATAATATTTGAGACACTTGTTATTTCTGTTTCTAAGTCTATTGTGGTTTCATAATAAACTTCATGTGTGAATGTTTCGTCTTTAATATTTAATTTCATTTCACTCTCTTTAAGTATTTTTATTTTTAGATAATAACATAATAACTGATTTTATTAAAGCATCATTAATTTAGTTGACTTTTTACTTCTTTGTTGTTAGAATTAACATAATTAAATAAAAAAAACTTGAGGATAAAGAATGAGGGAATTACCATACTTGGTTGTATTAGTTCGGGCTATTAAAGAAGAAATATGTTATGCTTATATAGAAAAAGTTGTTGCGTATGATAAACAATATGAAGAGCTTTCCTACTTAGAAGGGCAGAAAATTATTGATATTCCAAGATATGGATTTTATATACAATTTCAAATGTCTATAGATACAATGCTTGTTGATTTAGGAAATGAAGCCTCGCTAGTTTGCACAGAGGAGACAGAATACCCTGATGCTTTAATTGCTTTTTTTACAGATAAAACTAATTTTTTTATAGTTGACCCTAAAAAAACGACAACAATTTTACCCGTGTGGAAAGATATTACAACAATGCCTCAAGTAGGATATGACCCTCTTACAAAACAATTTAATTATAATATATTTTGTATGCTTTTAGAGAAATATAATATGACTATAGAAGAGCTTATAAAGGATCAAACTATAATAGCAGGTATAGGCGATCAATATACTAAAGAGATTCTCTCAAGAGTTGAGATGGAAGGAAAAACTAAAACTGGAAAAATAAATAAAAATAAAGCTAAAGAAGTATACCTTACAATAAAGAAGGTTTTACGTGAGGCTATTAATGTTCCTGATGAAGAAGTTGAGTCGGATGACTTTTAATTATTGAAGTTTATAGACCTTAAAAAATTCATCGAGTATCGCATGCATTATTATTTTTTTACTTTCGTATGGCAAGTTTCGTGTAAGCTCGATTCCATAAGCGTCTAGTCCTTTTTTGTAGGCATAGTAAGTTATGGTTGTTGGCATAGGGTAATATGTTTGTTTGAACTTATATTTGAATGGACTTATTCTATCATTTATATTTTTAACAACATGAGCTACAGTATTATCAAGATTTTTATTATCATATATAATAGCATCTCCAAAAAATTCTTTAAACCCATTTCCTTCATGAAGTGTAAGAACTACATCTATATCATAACTATCAAGCATTTTCATATAAGTTGTTGCTAATTTTTCGGCATTATTTTTATCTTTTTTTCTATCAAAAAATAAATTATTTATATCGTATCCATCTAAGTATCTTGTATTTTTTGCATAAGAATATGCTGAAGCTATGGGGACTATTGTAAGTGATCCATTATTTATGGGTAGCTCAACTCTTTCTTTGGCAACATCAGTACCCACTCTTTCATTACCATGAGGAACTATTAAAAATACATTAGGGCCTTTTTCAGGATGCACTACTCTATATATTTCTGTTTCATGTATTGTGCCTTCAAATATCTTAAACGAGTATCTTTTTATTACTTTATTTATATTTTTAGATAGTTCACTAATAAGCTTTTTTGATGCCTCTGACATGCTACCTTTTTCATTTGCTGTAATACTTTTGGGGTAAGTAAGTGTTGGGAAAATATCTGTTTTATTATGTGGTTCTAAATAGTACTTTAATCCTAAGTTTGAGCCATGTGTTAGAGAAAGCGTATTCTCAGTTGAAAAAGCACTAGTTTTATTTTTTTCTGTTTCTAAAGCAAATGAATGCCCATTTAGTTTATAATTATTATTATTTTGTTTTATGTTAATTTCTATACTATTTGTTGTTTTACTTTTAACATATAAAAATCCTTCTTCTAGCGTAATGTCATTATAAGAGAAAATAACTTTTGAAGAAGGCATAAGTATAATCGATTTTGTATCTTCTTCTAAAATTATATAAGAAGAATCTTTTGTTTCAATCTCAAAGTAATCACTTGGTAATGAATTTACTATGTCAGTATTAACATTTTTTTTATCCATCATAATATTTACAGTGCCATTTTGTGATAATATTTTATATGTATCAGCAAAAATATATTGTACTAATATGAAGTTTGACAGCAGTATTATTAGAAATGATTTTTTTAACATAATATAAAATTTCGGATAGTATCTTCAGTAACTTTAATTATAAAGAATTAGAAATTAGTTGCTATTTTATAATCTTATAGTATAGTTATACGATTATTTTATGTGGAGTTATGTTTATGAAAGCTGATAAAAAAATGCCATCTTCTGCTATGATAGCAATGTTTGATAAAATTACTGATGGGAAAATGGAAATTGAGGAACTTAAGTCTATAGTTTCAGGTTGTAATGATTTTGTAACACTAAGTTTCGATATAGTGGCTAAAGATGACTTTTTTGCAGATGAGACAGTTTGGGAAGTTATTTTAAGAGCACAGTATATGCCTATATTTGAGGATGATGAGGAAGCAAAAGAAACTGAACTTGTTTATCATATAGCTTTACTTGAAAGTAGCTTTATAGAAAATAAAATAACAAGCGATTTGTTTGATACTATTAAAGAGCAATTTGAATCAGAAGAGGAATGTAAAGACGCTTTGACTTCAAAATATTCTATATATGTTTCTACATTTTTTAACGATTTTGTAATTTATGATTATCAACGACATTTGAAGTTATTGGACATTTTGGTTCCAAATGCGTCAGTTTTTATCGATATAACTGCTTTTGCGTTTAAATCTGGAGCTTATTTGTCGTATATGGCAACATTTGACTTGCCACCTTCTTTTGATAGTTTATATACTATTCACGCTATTTATGATGACGATACTGATCCTGAAAATGTTACTTGTTGGTTTCACACTCATGGTCTTAACAGAGCAGGATGTGTTGAGCTTGAAATACTTGGCGTTAAGTCAGATGAAACTCCTTACTCATCTTTGCTTAGTACAGTTGCCAAAATGTTTATAGAACGTGGTGAGCCGAAAGAGGGTTTTGTTTTTGAACCTATCGACAATATTGCCATTACTTGGATTAATGTTCATGATGCTATTGAGTTATTTAATATAGGCAATGATGACCTTGGTGGTTCTAAAGACAGAGGAGAGCATGTTCATACTTATAGTTCTGGAGTTTTAGTTGCTATAGATAAAAAAACTATTAAGAAAAAAAGTATTGAATTTTATAAAGATGCTTTAATAGCTGTTAGTATTGTTTTTTTAAGTAGCTTCGAAACATTTCTTATATCACAAGCGGCAATGCTTAAAGTAGATTTATTTTTAGGTCTTCTTGAGCAAGAGAAAGAAGATGCTAATACTGATAAGAATGAGGATGATGAGTCAGGATTTTTGGTTAAGCTTGGTTATGGTGTTCAAATTGAGGACTCTGATGAAGAGGATAATTTTGAGCATTTATGGTTTGATGTGCATAGCTTTAATGATGAAGAAGGAACATTTGATGCTACATTATTAAATGAACCTTTCAATGATGCTATTGGCATGCATGAAGGAGATAGAGGTATACACAGTATTGATCGACTTACTGACTGGCTTATTTATATAGATGGCGACAGGCTTAATATTTTTAATATTTATCAAATTTTTTAAATTTTATATTTTACATATTTATGTGAAATTAGTATAATTAAGTAGTTAGTAATTTATTTTAAGGATGGTTTTAGATATGGCTGATATTTTTGATATTATAGGCCCTATTATGATAGGTCCGTCAAGCTCTCACACTGCAGGGGCTGTTAGAATGGGTAATTTAGCTAAGAATATACTTAGAGAAGATGTTAAAAAGGCTGTCATAAAATTGCATGGGTCTTTTGCTTTAACTTGGAAAGGTCACGGTACTGATAAAGCAATTTTGGCAGGGCTTCTAGGTTTTCCTACTGATGATGCAAGAATTAGAGATGCGTATAAGTTTATAGAGGAAGCCAAATTAGACTATACATTTATAGAAACAGAATTAGAAGATGCTTTTCATCCAAATTCTATACACATAGAGGTTTGGGGGGGGACTAGAACTATTAATATATTGTGTTCATCTATAGGTGGAGGTGTTATAATATTAGATAAAGTTAATGGTATTGAGGTTAGCTATAAAGGAAAATACCCTACTCTCGTTATAGTAAATAAAGACACTCCGGGAATGGCATCTAAAATTACAAATATTATATCTGAAAAAAATATAAATATAGAAACTATGAACATAACTCCTTATGAGGATAATTCTCCAAATAAAGGGTATGCTGTAACTGTAATAGGATCTGATGAGGTTATCCCACTTGATGTGGTTGATACTATAAGAGCTCTTGAAAATATAAAAGAAACAATTTTACTAGATAAGCTATATTAAAAATAATATTATAAGGATTACACTTATGCGAATAGAATCAATTAAATCTTTAGTAGAGATGGCTAATGCTAAAAAAACTAAAGTCGGAAATATTGTGTCAGAAATGCAGGCAGAGAAGGAAGGCGTTAGCATAGACGTAGTTTTAGATAGAATGGATAGCTATTATCAGGTTATGAAAGAATCTGTAGAAAATGGAATAAAGGCGGACTTTGATTTTCAAACAGGTTTACAAAATGATATAGTTTCTGTTTCAGATAAATATTTTAATTCTAAAAAAACTATACTTGGTGCAAATTTAGGTAAACTTATTACAAGTGCTATGGCTGTAAGTGGGTACAATGCTTCTATGGGACGCATAATGGCTGCTCCTACTGCAGGAAGCTGTGGTATCATGCCAGCAGTCCTTACATTCTGTGAAGACAATGGTGCGAAAAGAAGTGATATAGTTCTTTCAATGTTTACGGCTGCTGGGTTTGCTGACATAATAGCAGAGCTTGCTACATTTGCTGGTTCTGAGGGAGGCTGTCAAGCTGAATGTGGCTCTGCAAGTGCTATGGCTTCTGCATCTATGGCTGAAATTCTTGGAGGTACACCAGATGAGTGTGCACATGCTTTTGCTTTAACACTTTCTACAATTTTAGGTTTAATATGTGATCCTATTGCAGGTTATGTTGAAGTACCATGTATGAATAAAAACATTTTAGGTGCTGTGCATGCTGCTACTTTTGCTGAACTAAGTTTGGCTGGAGTTAAAAGTATTATCCCATCTGATGAGGTTGTTTTAGCAATGAAAGATGTTGGTAGTAAGATGCATGAAAATTTTAAAGAGACTTCTCTTGGAGGACTTGCAACTACACCAACAGGATTAGAAATAAAAGAACGATTGTTAAATAAAAAATAGATATAATTTAATATATGGATAAAGATAGTATTATTACACCTGAACATAGCCAATATGATGACGGTAATGGAGAATTTAGTTTAAGACCATTAAGGCTTAATGAGTTTATAGGGCAAAGTCATATAAAAGATAAACTTTCTATTTTTGTAGAAAGTGCCATAAAAAGAAGTGATGCCCTAGATCATATATTATTTTCAGGTCCCCCAGGTCTTGGTAAAACCACACTAGCACAAATTATAGCAAATGAACTTGGAAGCAATATTAAAGCAACAAGCGCTCCAATTATTGAGAGACCCGGAGACTTAGCTTCACTTCTTACAACGCTTAATGAAAAAGATGTTTTATTTATTGATGAAATACATAGACTCCGTACTGTAGTTGAAGAGATTCTTTATTCTGCTATGGAGGATTTTTTTGTTGATGTTAAAGTAGGTGAAGGAGTTAGTGCTAAAAGTTTTAGAGTACCTTTACCTAAGTTTACATTAATAGGGGCAACAACTAGAAGCGGTCTTTTAAGCACTCCACTTTATGAAAGATTTGGAATAGTTGAAAGGCTCGAGTTTTATAATGAAAATGATCTTGCCTATATTGCTAAAAGAACAGGTGAAATATTAAATATTGAAATATTTAATGATGCAGCAAGTTCGATAGCAAAAAGGTCTAGAGGAACACCTCGAATTGTCAATAGGCTTGTGAGGCGTGTTTTTGATTTTGCTACAGTTGAAAATGTTACAGAAATTGATGGAAGCTTTGCAGATATTTCTTTAACTAAGCTTGGTGTTGATGAGAATGGGTTTGAGGCACTTGACAAACAATATTTAACAGTTATTATCAAGCATTATGGTGGAGGGCCTGTTGGTGTTGATACATTGTCAGTTTCTCTTTCAGAAGAGGTTGAAACAATTGAAGATGTTATAGAGCCATATTTAATTCAAAAGGGCTTTATTAAAAGAACAAACAAAGGGCGTGTTGCAACAAGAAAGGCATATAATTATATGAACATTACAAAAAAAAATGATGACTTTTTTGAGCCTAATTTATTTGATAAGGAATTTTAATAATGGATAAAAATATTTTAGATGATGATAAAGATATTAAGAAAATGGCTAATGCTATTTCTGATAAATTTAATAATAAAAAAACTAATAATAACATTAAAAGTAATAATTCTTTTTTTAGTATATCTAGAAAAAATAAAGCATTACCTAAATCAAAAAGTTTACCTAAACTTACTAGAAGGCATAAAAATAAATTATTGTTAAATATTCGTAATATGTCGTTTTCTATTTATTCATTCGTACATGAAAAAGTTTTTTTTATACTTGCCCCAGTACTTAAAAAATTATACCATGAAAGAAGTGTATTAATATTTTTGAATGATGAAAAGAATGCATTAAGATATCCCATAAATAATATTACAGTTGGACTCTTTTTATTAACAATAGCTTTATTAGGTTATACTGGTTTTGATATTTATGGTAAACAAAAGTATGAAATTGCTTTTTATAATTCTTTGTCTGAAGAAGATAAGAGAGTATATGCGATGGCAGAAGAATATAAAACTTCTATAAATAATTTTGAGAAAGCATTGCTTGAGTATGATGCAAAAATGAGAAATATATCTGATGGTATCACATATTATGGTGATGAAAAAAGTGAAGACTTTAATTTTAATATAGATGAAGGGGATGTTCATTCATTATTAATCGAAACTGATTCTAATAGAAAAAATGTAGAGAATTTTTTAAATATGTTTGATAGAATAAAAAATATAATTCCTGTAGGTAGCTGGCCTGTGGCTGGTGGTGGACGTATTACTAGTGGATATGGACCTAGAATTTCTCCATTCACAAGGAAGCAAGTCTCATATCATTATGGTATAGATATAGCAGGTCCTTATGCATCACCTATTTTAGCTGTTGCCGATGGAGTTGTTACATATGCTGGTTGGCGTGGTGGATATGGCTGGCTTATAGCAGTAACTCATCCGTATGGATACGAAACACTTTATGGGCATAATTCGGCATTAGTGGGAAGAGTGGGTCAAAAAGTAAGTAGAGGTCAAATTATAGCGAAGATGGGGAATACTGGTAAAACTACAGGTATTCATACTCATTTTGAAGTTAGAGTAAATGGTAAAAGTGTAAGCCCAAATGATTATTTAAATATAAGACTTTAGTCTGGCATTTGACCTGAAACTATACTTCCTTCTATGACTTCAGTATCAAGATCATATATTATTTCTCTTGCTGTTATAATACTATCATCTTTATCGATAAGAGGTCTTCCTCCCCATAATTTTATCTTTTTGATATTATTGTAATATATAAGCCATGAACTGTTTGAATTAAGGTCTTTACTATAAACTTTTACGTCTCCATTTGCTCTAATTTTTTCATTTGAATCAAACATTTGTATACTTACAGATTCTATTTTATACTGTCTATTTTCAATGTACGCATAAGGATTTTGACTTACTGTGGCTATTTTTGTATCAGGGTCTAGATGAAGTAAGTCTCCTTCAAGTGTAACTCCATCAGCATAATTTACAAGCACAACATCATTATGAAATATTATGTCTTTAAATCCATTTTCTTTTTTATATTCTATTACTTCACCAAAAGCAACTATACTCTTGTCAGGTATTCTTATAGATGGGTTATCATATATAAACATGTGTTCTTTATCCACATTGTAAATTGCATACTCCCCTTTAAGTATCATATTCTCTTCATGAAACATTACTTTAATATCTCCATAAGCATAAAGCATATTGGCATTACCATTTTCTTCTGAACGTTGTTCCATAAAAAATCTATCCGCTGTTATAACATTATAATTTGTTTTTAAAGTATTGTCGCCTTCATCTTCTCCATTGTCTACCATCTCATTTGTTTGAAGTATATATGCGATGGCATCTCCTATAACATTTGCTGTATCTAGTTTTGCATTGTATTCTATAACCTCACCATAAATTTCATCTTCTTTATCTTTTAGTAAGTAAGGGTCTCCTGTAAGTAAAGCTATTTCTGTATCAACGTTATAAATCATTTTGTCAGAAAAACCTTCTGTTAAAGTTTTATCTTCCTCATTTATATGTTTAAGTTTTACATTTGTTAAAGCTTCAGCAAAAGGAGTATTAAAATCTCGTTTCATATATTTACTTTTTATAGTGAGATCATTTACTTCAGAAATAAGTATTGGATTTTTTGTAATACCAGCAATTTTTGTTTTAGCATTATACTTTACAAACCCTGAGTGTATTTGTGTATTATCTTCTTTAGACAATATGATTACTTTAGTATTAAAAGTAGCAACTTCTTCTTCACGAAAGAATTTCATTAAATAACTTGTTATAGTAACATCTTTATCTTCTAATTTTGAGTTACCTGTATATGTGAATATTTTGGTTTTATTATTATATACAAATTTATCAGCACTTCTTCTTGACTGCGAAAACAATACACTTCCTGTAAGTATTAAAATTAGAAAAACTAATGTTTTATTCAGTTTCAAATCCTTCTTCTCCCTCATCAACTTCATTATATACTGTTATAATTTCCATACCCATATTTCCTTCCATACCGACCCCTGTGAGCCAATTTCCATTGTCTTGTTCTATTCTTACAGCTTTAGGAGTTTGAAAAAATTCTTTATTATTATCCCATTCTAAATATTCTGTATGAAGTACTGTGTTATTTGAAAATTTAAGTATGACATTCGTATAAAATGTAACAAATAGAGTTGCTTGACTTACAGTAGTAAAAAGAGCTGAGGCACTTGATGCTATAGTTCCATCTGCTTCGTAGGTGTATGTATCATTAGTGTATAATTCTATCATTTGTCTGCCATCATAAAACTTAGCGTTGGTAGCAAATAAGTCTAGTTGTTTAAAGTTTGTAACATAACTTTCTCTTTTGAAACCGAAAAATTCCATATCTGGAGGAATTTCAAAGTCATCAGCTACGCTTGGTAATGGTTCATCAAACTTTGTACAGCTTGTTAATAACAAAATTATTAGTAGAAAATATTTCATAGTATATTGTATTTAACCATACTTTAATTATAATGTCAAAGTACTTATATGTTTTATTATGAAAATGAATACAAAAGCTTAGGCTATAATCTTATATGCGGTGTTGATGAAGTTGGGCGAGGTTCGCTGTTTGGTTCTGTTGTGTCTGCTGCTGTAATAATGCCTTTAGATGATGACTTAGTCATAGAAGGGATTAATGATTCAAAAAAATTAACATCTAAAAAAAGAGAAAATCTATATAATTTAATTTTAAGTAAATGTATAGCTTATTCAGTTTATTCGGTAGAAGCATCTATTATTGATAAAATTAATATCTATAATGCTACAAAGCTTTCTATGATTAATGCCGTTAATGCTTTAAGTGTTACTCCTGATGTACTACTTATTGATGCGATGAAGCTTAATACTCGTATAAAAGAATGTTCTATTATTAAAGGGGACAGTAAGTCGTATTCAATAGCTGCCGCAAGTATTATAGCAAAAGTTGTTCGTGATAATATGATGAATGAGTATGCTAAAGAATATAAAAATTATGGACTTGAAAAAAATAAAGGATATGGTACAAAAGAGCATATTTTAGCAATAGAAAAATATGGTGCGACAGGAGAGCACAGGCTTACATTTGCACCACTTAAGTATAAAGATGTATATAGGCAAGAACTTTTTTAATATAAAATATATTATACCTGATAATAAAAAAACAATTAAAGAAGGTGATATATTACCATATAGTATTATTCGTCGAATTGATAATGAGAAAGCATTAGTAAGAATTATGGGTAAAAAACTACTCGCTAATATGGGTAAAAATATTTCTGATGAGGGCTTTGCTAAAGTTGTAAGCATTAATGATCAAGTTATGCTGAGCGTTATTAAAGGTGACAAAGATAATTATATTGACAGTGTAATTATAAAAGGAAATGTTGGGCTTTCAAAAGAAATATTTAATATGCTAATTGATGCGGGTCTTAAAGGGAACAGCAAAAATATTTTATATTTAGAGACAATATTAAAACATTTACCACATTTAAATAATATTGAACATAGATTTATATTTACAGCTATGTCTAAAGAAGTTTATTTTACAGTTGATGAGTTTAGGAAAATATTTAATGCTCTTATATTTAAGAGTATTTTTGAAAATATAAAAAGTGATAATAAAAGTCATTTTAATTCCGATGATATTAGTATGCTCAGTGTTCCCGTTTTAAATGGTAATATTGATGCTAAAGACTTAAGTGAGTATTTACTAAAAAATGGTAATATGAGTTTATGGCTTATGCTCTTTGAAAAGCTTCATAAAGATTTAGATACTAACTCTAATATTTTATTTTGCAAACTTCTTGCTTTAAATAAAAAAAGTAAGTTTTTTAAGGAAAATGTTTACTTATTTCCAATACCATTTATGATAGAGGGTAAATTATTAGAAGTTAATATGTTTGTAGATGGATTGGATGGCGATGAGTCTAAAAAAACTTTTATATTTAGAGTTTGTGATGATGAGTTATTATTTTTTGATATAAAGATATATAATTTAGATGAGTTTGGGTTTAATATTTCAATATGTTTTTATACAGAAAAGTTATATAATGATTATTCTAGTATAAGAGATGATGTTCGTATTGCTATATATGCTATTGAAAAAAAATATGGTATATCTATAGAGTTGGAGTATAGCTATGGAAAAAAAGAATAAAAAAGGGGCTTTGGCTCTTAAGTATGACAAAGATATTCATAATGCTCCTGTTGTTATTTCTAAAGCGGATGATGCTCTAGTATTAAAAATGTTAGAAATAGCTAGAAAAAATAATATACCTATTGTAGAAGATGGAGAGTCTTTTTCATCTTTAATGGAGCTTAATATTGGAGATGAGATACCATATTCATTGTATGAAGCTGTTAGTGTGATACTTTCTAATATATATAAATTAAAGGTTGATAAATAGTAACAATGCCTAAATATGATTTTTTTAAAACTTCAGATTTATCTGAAGAAGATTATAATAATAAGGATGTTTATCTTGAGAATGATATTTTGGCTAAAAGCAAATATATACCATTTTCGAAAGACTATGCAGAAATGCTTAGTAAGTGGGATATTCATGGAGTATATTTAGATAAAAATTCTAACACTGATATTGCTAACAATAGTATAGAATATGATTTTGACACATTTTTAAATGAGTATAAAATGTTTTCAAAAATATACTTTAATTGTGTAGAAACAACGAAGACTACTATCCTAAATTTTAAGAAAACAAATTTTGCACAAAAGTCTGATTTTAATACAATAGTAAACAATTTGTATGATATGTCGACACATAACTCTACTAGCATACTTAATATACTTAATATACAAACTTATAAAAAAGAAACTGAGTTTTATGTTAGGCTTGTTAATGTGTCAATGATATCGATGATGATAGCAAATTCGCTTAAACTTGATAATGAGCAAATAAGACAAATTGGTCTTGGAGGTCTTTTATACGATATTGGTATGATAAAAATACCTGAGAATATTTTAAATAAGTTTGGATCTCTTAGTAAAGATGAGTATGTAGATATGAAAAAGCATACTGTTTATGGATATAAAATAATTAAAAATATTTTAAGATTTGATGAAGAGATAGCAGTTGTTGCTCTTAGTCATCATGAATACTATAGTGGTAAAGGTTATCCTAGAAGTTTATCTGAAAGTCAAATTGACGTATATTCTAGAATAGTTGCTATTGCTCAAGCTATGGAGGGGATGCTTAGGAATTTTAATGTTCATTTTAGAACTAGAATTTCCCTCTCTGAAGCTATTAGAGAAATAATGCGTGAGTCTCCTAGTAAGTTTGATCCTAGAATAGTTAAAGTTTTTGTAAATGTTATAAGCTTATATCCTGTAGGTAGTATTGTTATACTAAATGACAACAGGAGAGGATTGGTATTTTTTACTAATAGGAATTATCCTATGAGACCACTTATAAAAATAGTGTCTGATGCGGATGAGAGTTTCGTTAAAGATGGAGAAAGTATTAATTTACTTGATTATAGAGATGTTTATATAAAACAGATTGAAACTAATCCTATATTTTTGAAGCATGCTCAAGAAGAGTTTTTCGGTGTTGATTTCATGTTAGAGTTATAGAAGGCTACTTTATGGAGTTAAAAAACACAAAAGAAATTGGTAATGTTGGTGAAGATATTGCCGTTAAGTACTTAGAGGACTTAGGCTATATTCTTTTGGAAAGGAACTGGAAACCTAAGAGAAGGGGTAGTGGTGAGATTGATATCATAATGACAAAAGGAGTTGTTATTGTGTTTGTTGAAGTAAAATACAGACGACAAGGATGTTTTGGTTATTCAGCTCATGCTATTAGTGAGCATAAAAAATCTAAACTTTACGAAGTTGCTGAGGAGTATCTTGTAGAAACTCGTAGTAACTTAAACACAGAATGTTTATTTTCGGCAGTACTTATAGATGATTCTATAAATTGTCGTGATATATCTTTTGTAGAAAATATTTTTATTTAGGATCAATTAAATGAAAACTGCTGTTGTAATAGACCCAAGAAAAATTGATCTTTATAAAAGAAGACTCAAAGACAAAAAATATATCGACAATGCTATAAATGAAATAGCTGGTGAAATTGTTAAAGAGTTTGTAGATTAATTATTTTCAAGTTTATTTTTGGTTGCCGACTTTAAGTTGATACCCAAGAATAATGTTGATATGAATCCTAAAACCATTATAGGTAAAATACCAATCATGTGGTACATTATGGCAAATGATGCGGCTAATGTTCTGTCAATTCCAACTTGTGTGAGGGCGAATATTATTACCCACTCAAATGGCCCTACACCACTTGGAGCAGATGGTATAGCAAAACCAAAGCCTGTTGATGCGATTACAAATATTGCAAGTGGGAAAGAGCTTTCAATGCTAAATGCTTTAAGCATTAAAAGGCATGCTATAGATTGTCCAAACCAGTATAAAATAGTATAAACAATAGAAAGTGATATATGTAATTTATCATTCTTAAAGCCAATGCCTGAGACAAAGTTTTTTGCGATTTCAAGTATTTTTATTGCAAAGTTTTTAGGTAGAATTTTAAGTATTTTTTCTAATATACCAAATGCAAATACTTGTTTTGAAACTAAAAGTACAAGTACTAAAACGCCTACTGCTGAAATAGAAGAAACAAATATTGCAATATAAAGAATAGTTTTTGGAAGTGTAGGTATAAATATTACAGAAAGTGAAAGCATTATAACACCTGTAATAACATCAAAAAGCCTTTCAGTAACAACGCTTGCGAGTATACTTGCTTTGTTAATATCTTCCTTTTGTCCGAGAGTATAGGCACGAATAACCTCTCCTAGTTTAGCTGGGAATATATTATTACACATGTATCCTATATAAACTGATGCTATAAGGCTAGATTTTTTTATTTTTTTTCTTATTGGGATAAAACAGTCCCATCTTATAGCCCTTATTGGGATAATTGCATTAGAAACAATTGCTGAAAAAATTACATATTTAATATCTACATTTTTTATTATTTCAATTGATTTTTCTAAATCGATACCTCTAAATGCATAATATAGTGAAACTATGCTTATAAGTATACCAAGTATTATATAGATTAATTTTTTATTTTTTTTCATAGTTTTACCTAATAAAGTTTTTTAGTAACGATATAAACAAATCAAAATCATGTAAAATTCTAGTGGCTATTTCTATATCGAAATCATGTAAAGAGTTTATTTTACTTGCATTTTCTACTTCTATTTTAGTATTATTTTTATAGTCTTCTGATATGTTTTTTATAATTGTTGTTATGTCTATTGCCGAATTATAAACATTAACTAATATATCATTAGATTTATTATTAATATTTGAAATTATTGAATCTATTGAGTCCCTATTTGATATAGCTTTATTTTTTGATGATAATAATAATTTTAATTTTTTACGATTTTCAGATTGAGGACTCATTTCAGAATCAATAATATCAATATTATTTTTTGCATCTTCTAAAATATAAAATGCATCAAAAGCATTTGTGCTTCTTTCTTTATTTATAAACTCTAAAGCAAGAAATAGTTCATTTAGTCCTTCTCTATAGAATTTAATATAAATTTCTGTAGAAAATGTTTTTATATATTCTAAGCAATCTATAAATTCAAAATATGGTAATTCATAAACTATTAAAGAAGTATTTATTTCGTTGTTGATGTTAACAAGTTTAGTTATTTCTATACCTGAAAATAAATTATTTCTTATAGATGAGGATTCATTTCTTTTTATTCCTCTAATAATAGTTTCTATTTCACTTTTAAATGTTTTTGTAAGATTAGATATATATGGAATATAAATATCTACATTAGAAAACTTAGGTCTATAGACATATTTAAAGTCTTTAAGTAAATAAGTGATAGTGTCAGATAAAAAGTTAGATGTTTTTAGGTATTTCATAGCTGATAGAAATATTTTAATATTTTTATCAGGTGTTCCACTTAGTCCTCTATATTTACTATATGTACTTAATACAGATATGAGTTCTTTTCTTATTGTTATGGTTTCAATAGCAGTATGAAGTTTTGTTAAATCATCTATCGCATTAATGTCGTATGTATTAACAAATGAATTTGAAATTTTACTATTACCTTCTACAAAGTTAGGATTAAATAATTTTAAGAACATAAAAAAGTCAAAATTAAGTATTTCAGAAAAATCTTTAAGTAAACTAAATTTAAGATTTATTTCAGTTTTTTGACTTTTATTATTATCTATACTATCTCTAAATTTTACAAATAAATTTTTGGCATTAGTAAAAACTATATTTGACTTCTTTTCTTTAGTTAGTTGATCTAGAATATATTCACTACTAGATAACTTTACAAGGTTTTTTTGTTCTTCAGAAAACTCTGATTCTATTAGGTAATATGAAAATCTTTTTGATGATTTTTCAGAAAAATCTTCTTTAAGTGGAGCTAAAAAAGGATGTATAGCTTTATACATTTCGTAAATGAACTTAGCACATTCAGCATTAATTTGACCAGTTTTGAAATCGATAAAATTATGTTTGTGTTTAGATAGAACTTTAGCGAGAGCATTAAGCTTTACTTTTTCAACAACTTCAGGCTCTCTAACATTAAAAAACGTATATTTTATATAGTCTACAAAACTAATAGAGTTCATAGTAAATTCTCCAAACTTAAAAATATCAATGTAAATAATATATTAAAATCATCTAAAAAGAAAGTATGCATTATATTTATATAGTTTATAATTTGTATAAATATTTATCAACTACAAGAGACTAGCATAGAATAAAAATATTTCTAATATTTTATTCTAATTCGTAATTTAATAAATATTTTGATTAATATTTAAATTTGACTATTTATTTAAATGATAGTAATATTATTAGATATTTTGTGGAAAATTGCTCAAATTCAATATTAGGATAAAATTATGGAATATTCTGTTTTGGCGGAAAATGCTAGATGGTTTACACTATCTACAGCTTTACTTACTTTATGCTTTGCTCTCTATTTCTATAGATGGATGAAAAGGCAAAATGAAGGAACTGAGAGAATGAAAGAAATAGCCTTGCACGTACGTGTTGGGGCAATAGCTTACCTAAAGCAACAATATAAAGTTGTTGGGGTATTTTTTGTTGGTGCTTTTATATTATTTTGTATATTAGCTTATGCACTTAAGGTTCAAAATCCGTTTGTACCTTTTGCGTTTCTTACTGGTGGTTTTTTGTCAGGACTTTCAGGCTTCTTAGGCATGAAGACGGCAACTTATGCGTCAGCTCGAACAGCTCATGCTGCTGGTAAGTCTTTAAATAAAGGGCTTCAAATAGCGTTTAGGTCTGGTGCTGTTATGGGTCTTACAGTTGTAGGACTTGCTTTGTTTGATATATCAGTTTGGTTTATAGTATTAAATAATTGGCTTGACAAAAGCTGGTTTGGAACTGATTTTTTAATGGTGGCTGATATGTCTAGAGGGTCTGCTGAATATGTCAATATAAAAATGCATTTTATAACAACTACTATGCTTAGTTTTGGTGTTGGCGCTTCTTTTCAAGCTTTGTTCGCACGTGTTGGCGGTGGTATTTTTACCAAGGCTGCTGATGTTGGTGCTGACTTAGTTGGTAAGGTAGAGGCAGGAATACCTGAAGATGACCCTAGAAATCCTGCTGTTATTGCTGACAATGTTGGCGACAATGTGGGAGACGTTGCTGGAATGGGAGCTGACCTTTATGAGTCTTATGCAGGTTCAATACTTGCAGCTATGAGTTTAGGTAGTGCGGCTTTTGGAAAAATTAATCCTGATGTCAATCCTCTTTATGCAGTATCTATTCCTATGTTGCTTTCAGCAATCGGTACACTTTCTTCAGTTATAGGTGTATTTTTTGTTAGAACAAAAGAAAATGCTACTATGGGTGAATTATTAAAGGCACTTAGAGTTGGCGTATATATTAGTGGAGTTATTATTTTAGTTGTGTCTTTCTTCTTAGTTAAAACTTTACTTCCAAATAATTTAGGTATATTTGCTGCTATAGTTATAGGTTTGGTTGCAGGTAATGTTATTGGATATTTTACAGAATATTACACAGCAACTGAATATAAACCTACTAAGTGGTTAGCTGATCAGTCTAAAACAGGAGCTGCCACAATAATTATTGGTGGACTTGCTATAGGTATGCAATCTACTTTAATACCTGTTGTTACAGTTGTTTTTTCTATTATGTTAGCATTTGGTTTTGCTGGTGGTTTTGCTGGTGAAGCAGGAAGCTTTGCTCAAGGACTTTATGGTATAGCACTTGCCTCTGTTGGTATGCTTTCTACATTAGGTATAACACTTGCGACTGATGCTTATGGGCCTATAGCTGACAATGCTGGTGGTAATGCTGAGATGTCAGGACTTCCAAAAGAGGTTAGAGAGCGTACTGATGCTCTTGACTCTTTAGGTAACACTACAGCGGCTACTGGTAAAGGTTTTGCTATTGGTAGTGCGGCTTTAACTGCTATGGCTTTAATTGCAGCATATATTGAAGAGGTTAAAACTTCTTTAGGTAGAATTGTTACAAATGACAATCTTACAAGCATTGATGTTGGTTCAACACGCTTTTCAGCTGAAACACCTAAGGCATTAATGGAAAAAATAGTTTATGACCTTAATATAAATGAGTTTATGCAAGCTTTCAATGTTCACTTGATGAATCCTAAGGTTCTAGTTGGAATGTTCCTTGGTGCGATGCTTGTATTTTTCTTTTGTGCCTTAACAATGAAAGCTGTTGGACGTGCTGCAGCTGGAGTAGTTGAAGAGGTAAGACGTCAGTTTAGAGAAATACCTGGTCTTCTAGAAGGCAAAGAAGGTGTTGAAGCTGACTATCCTAAAGCTGTTGATATATGTACAAAAAGTGCACAACAAGAGATGATACTACCTTCTTTTCTAGCAATCATAGTTCCAGTTGGTGTTGGTTTAATACTAGGAGTACCTGCTGTTATAGGTGTTCTAGTTGGTGGACTTACTGCTGGATTCTCAATGGCTGTTATGATGAGTAATGCGGGTGGATCATGGGATAATGCTAAAAAGTATATAGAGGCTGGTAATCTTGGTGGCAAAAAGCTTCCTGATGGTAGTCCAAATCCTAATCATAGTGCTGCTGTTATAGGTGACACTGTTGGTGACCCATTTAAGGATACATCTGGACCTAGCTTAAACATATTAATAAAACTTATGAGTATGATAAGTGTTGTGTTTGCGGGTGCAATTGTTGCGTTTAGCCCAAAAATTCAAGCTTTCCTTGGTATAGCTGAGAAAGTAATTAATATGAAGTAGAAATACAAAACACGAAAAAGCCGTAGGAGACAATATATCTCTTACGGCTTTTTTTATTACTTATTAATTTTAGTCTAACACATTAAATTATGGTTGAGGTATAAGTGTTACTTTCTTTTTATTTTCAGTATCTTTAATCTTTTTATATGTAAACTTAAGCTCTTCATTTTTAGCGTCTACGATGATAGCATCGCCATCTTTTAAGTTTTCAAAAAGTATGTCTGTACTAATTTTGTCTTCAATATCTTTCTGCAAAGTACGTCTTAAGCTTCTTGCTCCATATTTTTTATCATATCCCTTGTCTACAATTTGTAGTTTAGCACTTTCTGTAAGTGTTATAGTCATATTTTTTTCTACAAGAGACTTATTAATATCGAGTATCATTGTGTCAATAATACCTTTTAAATTCTCTTTAGATAAAGTATGAAACACTACAATGTCGTCAATTCTATTTATAAACTCAGGATTAAATGTTGTTTTAAGTTCTTCTAATGCAACATTTTTTATATCACTTGCCAATTTCTCTTCACCTAAAGTATTGAAACCCAGTGAAGTTCCTTTAACTATATCACGAGCTCCCAAGTTGCTTGTCATAATTATTATTGTATTTGAGAAATTAACCTTACGTCCTAAATTGTCTGTAAGTTGTCCTTCTTCAAGTAATTGTAATAATACATTAGCAATATCAGGATGTGCCTTTTCTATTTCGTCAAATAATATTAAAGAGTAAGGCTTTCTTCTTATTTTTTCAGTAAGACTTCCACCTTCTTCAAAACCAACATATCCGGGAGGTGCTCCTATCATTTTGCTTACAGAGTGTTTTTCCATAAACTCACTCATGTCAATTCTAATTAAAGATTCAGGGTCGCCAAACATAAACTCTGATAATGTTTTTGCCAAAGCTGTTTTACCAACTCCAGTAGGTCCTAAGAAAATAAAGCTACCTAAAGGTTTTTTTCCAAATTTAAGTCCAGCTCTACTTCGTCTTATAGCCTTTGAGACAGCACTGATAGCCTCTTCCTGTCCTATAATTGATTTGTGTAGCTCCTCTTCCATGTTAACAAGTCTTTGAGTTTCAGAGCTTAAAAGTTTTTTAATAGGTATATTTGTAATTTCTGAAATGACATGTCTTATATCTTCTTCTTCAATTATAGTTTCTATTTTTTCTCTTTCAAGTCTCCACTGGCTTTCTTTTTCTGTAAACGCAGTTTGTAAGTCTTTAATTTTATCTCGTAATTCGGCTGCCTCTTCAAATTTTTGATCTTCTACAAGGGCATCTTTTTCTTCATTCATTTTTAGAATATCATTTTCAAGGTCTTTAAACTCGGTAGGTCTTATCATGTTTATAAGTCTTGCTCTTGAACCAGCTTCGTCTATTAGGTCAATAGCCTTGTCAGGTAAATGTCTTTCAATAATATAGCGTTTGCTTAATATAGCAGCGGCAGCAATTGCCTCGTCTGTATATTTTACTCTATGATGTTCTTCATATTTAGACTTTATACCATTTAGTATTTCTATAGTATCCTCTATATTAGGTTCTTCAACATTAATTGCTTGAAAACGTCTAACTAAAGCACCATCTTTTTCAATATACTTTTTATATTCGTTTAGAGTTGTCGCTCCTATACATTGAAGCTCACCTCTTGCAAGTGCTGGCTTAAGCATATTGGCAGCGTCTAATGCACCTTCTGCACCACCTGCTCCAATTAAAGTATGAAGTTCATCAATAAATATTATTATATTGCCAGAGCGTCTTATTTCTAAAATAATACTTTTAATACGCTCTTCAAACTCACCTCTATATTTTGTTCCTGCAACTACAGACGATAAATCGAGTGTTAGTACACGTTTTTTTAATAATATATCAGGCACGTCAGCATTAACAATTTTATCAGCAAGCCCTTCAACTACAGCAGTTTTACCAACGCCTGGCTCACCTAAAAGTATTGGGTTATTCTTTTTTCTACGAGCGAGTATTTGTATAACTCTCATAACCTCATGGCTTCTACCTATAACTCTGTCTAATTTTTTTTCACGTGCTAATTTTGTTAGGTCACGGGCAAATTGGTCGAGAGTCGGTGTTCTAATTTTTTTAGAAACCTCGTCTGTTGTAGACTTTTCATTGGTGTTGATTTGAGGATTTATTCCAAGAATTTTTAATATTTCTTGTCTTAAAGCAGTAATCTCTATTCCTAATGATGAAAGAACTCCAAATGCAGTCTCTTTTTCTTCTCTTAAAATTCCAAGAAGTAAATGTTCAGTGCCTATATAATTATGCCCTAAAGCACGAGCCTCTTCAGCTGAATGGCTTATAAGCTTTTGAACACGAGGGGATGTTGGTGTATTTCCATATAGCTTTGTCCCAAGTGATTTTGGCATTAAAAATTCTAGCTGAGTTTTAATCTTATTTAAATCTATATTTAGACGTAATAATGATCTTGCAGCTAGAGCATCGGTTTCATGTAGTAACCCTAAAAGTACATGCTCAGGTGTTACAAGGTCATGGTTTAACCTTTTCGCTTCTTCTTTAGCATAAAGTTCTAAAACTTTTTTTGCACGACTTGTCAAATGAAATTGAAACATATCTTAAATCCTTAAACTCAAAATATTATGGACGCACTTTACTCACATAAAGCACACCAGAGTATATTTATCTTAATTATAAACAATTAATCAATAATTTACAATAGTTTTGTTTAAGTATATCTATTATTATTAAATAGGTCCTTTTACTGAAACATTAACTACTGGTAAATTATTCATACGACCTTTGGCTGTGGTGCTATTCTCATTAGAAGGGCTTAGCTCCCTATAAAGTAGACCACCATTAAATATAAAAGTATAGCCTATAATCATAGCTACAATAATAGCAAGTGACAGTGTGGCTGAGAGTTTCAGAGAAGAGAATACAGGCATAAGTTTTCTTAGCATATTTTCTTTCTTATTAACTTCTACAGCTAAATTTACTTTAATCTTAGCTTGCATTAACATAGCCTCAAATTCGCCATCTGGTAATTCAGGAATATCAAATATTTCCCTTTTACTTTCAAGTTTCTTTTTGAATCTTATAAGCTCTTCTTTTTTCATAAAAAACCTTTAAAAATTACTTTCTTTCTCTAAAAATGTCTTCATTCGTTTTAAAGCGTATGAATAGTTACTTTTTGCTGAATCTGCTGATATATTAAGAGTTTTTCCTACTTCTTTATAGGAATTATTCTCGTAATACCTAAGCATAAAAACATCATGTTGTTTGCCTTTAAGCTTATTAGCAGCCTCATATATTTTCTCTCTCAATACTATACGCTCATAATCACGTTCCATATCATACTTCTCATCGTCAAGTAAGTAAAGCTTTTCTAAATAAGGAGATTCTCGTTTGTAAGACTTACCATAAGTATTTATAGCAGTATTACTTACAATTCTATAAAGCCATCCTTTGAAGTAATTTCTATCTTCATATTTGTCTATAGCTTTATAAACCCTTATTAAAACTTCTTGTGTCAAATCCATAGAATCTTCATAATTGTGCATAAACCTGTATGATAAATTAAATATATAATTTTTATACCTGCTTATAAGTATGTCTAAAGATTGTCTGTTTCCTTCCTTATATGATTCTATAAGTTCTATATCTGTTAATTGTTGTTCTTTTACCATTTGTATACCTCGCTTGTTTGCGACCATTCTACATTTATCGTATTTTTTAATTAAATATTTAATGTAGTATCTATTATTATTATCTTTTACTTAATTATTCTATTTTTGACTAAAACATATTTAATCAAATAATGTAAAAGATTTTTTCTTTATTATTAAAATATTTTATCTTGTTTATAATTGTACTAATAAAACGAATATTATCAAATTTGTAAAATGGTTTTTTACTACTATTTCTCTATTTATATAGTACTTTTTTATAAAGTAGACTTATAGAGTTAGATTCTTTATTAATTAGGAATCTACTTTATATTAAAACAGCTTGAAAAATATAACTATTTACTATACAATTAGGATTGTATTGTTTTATAAATTTATATGATAAAGGAGTTTTTTTATGGTTAATTATAAAGATTTAGGATTAGTGAATTCTAGAGAGTTATTTAAAAAAGCAGTTAGTGGTGGATATGCAATACCTGCTTTTAACTTTAATAACATGGAGCAAATGCAAGCTATAATACAGGCATGTGTCGAAACATCAAGCCCTGTTATACTTCAAGTTTCATCTGGTGCAAGAAAATATGCTAATCAAACTTTACTTAGATATATGGCTCAAGGAGCTGTTGAGTATGCTAAAGAACTTGGAAAAAATATTCCTATTGTTTTGCATCTTGACCATGGTGATACACTTGAACTTTGTAAAAATTGTATCGAGTACGGATTCTCTTCTGTTATGATAGACGGAAGCCATCATGAATATAACAAAAATGTTGATATAACATCATCTGTTGTAGAGTATGCTCATAAGCATGACGTAACAGTTGAAGGTGAGCTTGGTGTTCTTGCTGGCGTAGAAGACGAAGTTTCAGCATTAGACCATACATATACAAAACCTGAAGAGGTTGAGGATTTTGTTAAAAAAACAGGTGTTGATTCACTTGCTATTTCTATAGGTACAAGTCATGGAGCTTTCAAGTTTAAGCCGGGTCAAGACCCTAAAATACGTTTAGATATTTTATCTGAAATTGAAAAACGCATCCCTGGGTTTGCTATTGTTTTACATGGTTCATCAAGTGTGCCACAAGACTTGGTTAAGATGATTAATGATAATGGTGGTAAATTAAGTGATGCTATAGGTATACCTGAAGAGCAACTTAGATTAGCGGCGAAAAGTGCTGTATGTAAAATAAATATTGACTCTGATGGCAGACTTGCAATGACTGCTGGTATTAGAAAATATTTTAATGATAATCCTGCTGAGTTTGATCCTAGAAAATATTTAGGGCCTGCTCGTGATATGTTAAAAGAACTTTACAAACATAAGGTTATAAATGTTTTAGGTAGTAACGATAAAATTTAATTTTATATAAATAAAAGGAGCAGAATATGGGAAAACAACATAGAAGAATAGTAAAACGTAAAAGAGCAGAAAGACGTATAAAGAGAAAAAAACAGGCTCTTAACAGTTCTAAATAAGTTATCTTATATAAAAAGACATTATAGAATAATATAATGTCTTTTTTATTTTGCTTTTTTAAGGAGAATTTTTGTGAAGAAGTTTTTAATTTTTAGTTTAATTTTTGGTTTAATTTTTTCTTGTTCAAATAAGTCAAGTGATAATATGTCGCCTGTTGTTATACAAACAGATTTTGGTTTGACTGGAAGTGCTATAGGAGCTATGTATGGGGTTATGTATTCTGTAGATGAAAATCTACCTATATTTGACTTAACGCATTTTATTCCGCCTTATGGTATATGGGAAGGAGCTTTGGCTTTAGAGGAAACTGTAGAGTATTGGCCAGAGGGTACTGTGTTTGTTAGTGTAGTTGACCCCGGTGTTGGCACAGAAAGAAAGTCGGTTGTACTTAAAACAAAGTCTGGTCATTATTTTGTAACTCCTGATAATGGCACGCTTACATTTGTAGCTGACACTTATGGAGTTGATGAAGTAAGAGAAATTGACGAGGCAGTTAATAGAAGACAAAACACAGAAGAGTCATATACTTTTCATGGACGTGATGTTTATGTTTATACAGGTGCTAAACTTGCGGCTGGTCAAATATCATTTGAAGACGTAGGTAAAAGTTTAGGTACTAATGTTACATTAATTCCTCATGAAAAACCTAATTATGACAATGGTACTTATAAGGCAAGTCTTGCTGGGCTTGATGCAAATTTTGGGAATGTTTGGAGTTTATTACCACGTAAAATTATGTCTGAAAATGGAGTAAATGCTGGTGATAATATAATGGTGAAAATATATAAAAATGATAATTTGGTTTTTAGTGGGTCTATGCCTATTGTAAATACATTTGGCGATGTTGCTGATGGTGAAAATTTAGCATACTTTAACTCACAACTTAATCTTTCATTTGCTGTAAATATGGGTAGCTTTGTTTCTAAACATGGATTAACTAAGTATGGACTTGATTCATTTGGCGATTGGAAAATAGAAGTTTCAAAGTTATAGTTGGCTTATAAATTAAAGGCAGGTAAATGTTCTCTAAATTGTTTAGTACAATATTAATTAGTTGTTTATTTTTTACACTTAACTCATGCTCTTTAACTGATATGACATATCCAAGTCAATTAGGCTCTGGAGAGTTTTATGCCATTCAGTTTAAAGGTGGTGATATTGATTCACAAGAGAGTATTATACTTAAACCTAGAAAAATAATGGAAACAGATAAAACTGAAGTGTTTTTAGATGATAAAGGATCTAATATCAGTGAGGAAAATATTCACTTTATAATAGATGGTTTTGAAGAAGCATATTATGGTATGGTGAATACATTTGGTACACATACTGATATTGATAATAATGGCAAAGTTATCATTATTTTTTTTGATATTAATATTGGAACATTATCTAGTGGATATATAGCAGGTTATTTCTCTTCTGTTGATTTAATTAAGGGATATGGAAATGCTGCTGAAATACTTTATGTTGATAGTGCAAATGTAAATAATAAGAGCAGGGAGGCTGTGCTTGGAACAGTTATTCATGAGTTTCAACATTTAATAGACTACAATATGAATGATATTAGACTTGGAAAAAGTAGCGATTTATGGATTAATGAAGCTAGGTCTGAGGCTGCTAATATTATTTTTGCACAAAATGGAGAAATGAATAAAAGTAGATTAGCTATTTATAATAATTATAATTCCATAAAAAATGGAAATTATTTTTATAAATGGGATAACATTACAGATGCTGCCACCTCATCACTTTTTATGTACTGGCTTTATGTACAAGGGGATAAAGAAATTATTCATGATATTGCCTATTCTAGGCAGTCTTATGGTTATCAGTCAGTTGTTGAAGCTGTAAGTAAAAATATATCTACACGAAAAAATGCAAGTTGGGATGATATTTTATTTGCTTGGTTATTATCTAATCAAGCAAATAAAACAAGTGGTTTAGATGGGTATAGTTCTTTAGACCTTAATTCAAAAGCGTTTGCTGGCGTAGATGCTAATTTATACCCCGGGGACGCTATAATTTCTACTGCAAAGCCTACATTTTCAAGTTCTAATATTAGGACAGAGAATATTTCTGGTATTTATATAACTCTCAATAAAAGCACAGATATTAACGGGAAGTCTGTTGCCATTGGTGTTCCATATCTAAAAAATCAAAACTTAGAAGACAATCAAAATATAAGTATAATTCCTAAAACATCTGAAGATAGAATTAAGCATTTACCTCAAGGGCGTATTAAAATTAAGTTTTAATATGATTCTATAAATAACATATCATTAATTTGATAGTCTCTTTTATACCATCTATATGACATCGTTCATAATGATGAGAGGCCTAAACACTTGGCTCAAAGCAAGCAAATTTTACATCAAATCCATTATCTACAGAAGCTGTTGCATCAGAGCCATAACCATTATAAACACCAACTGTGTATCCTATATTATTTTCATCAGCAACTTTTTGCATTTTTTGTCTAGTTTCATAATCATAAGGAGAGCGACTATCTTTAGCCACAATGCTCACATGTTTTTCACTTCCATTAGCATCTTTAATATCCGACTTTACAACTTATCATCGTTTATAAATGGGTACTGTTTTATATTTCTATATTTTTTTAGTTCTTCTTTTATTTCTTTGCAATGTTCTGACATTTCAATCATATCTTCTTTAGGGCAAAGTTCTGCTAAATCGTACTTTATAGCATTTTCTATAAAATCATCAAGAACAAACATCATATAGTCCCACTCTTTAGAAGTTATAATTATGGTAAATATCTTATTTGATTTTGAACAGCTATGTAAGTCTTTTATATTGACTACTTTATTATGTAAACTTTCTAAAGTAATTACAATTAAGTTAGTTATGAGGTCAATTGCAAAAATTATATGATGATAGTGAATATTGTCATCATCAAAAAAACGTATATCTTTTGTGTCTCTAGCATTTCCAAAATCTATTTGTGATTGCAAATTAAAATCATCAAATATCTTAGAGAGCGGGTAATCTTTAATATCATCTTTTTGAAAATAATCCATTAATGTTATTGAATCATCTGTTCCACCAAAATAATTCCACCACCACTTATCAATAAAAAAATTGCTTTTTTTCATCGCTTCCTCCTATTAGTATATATTTCAATTTTAGAGTTTATCATCGCTTCCTTCAGAATTAGTATTACACCAACCAACACAATAGCATCTGTCTTCAGGCTTATTAGTGTGATGCGGTGTTGTGTCAAAAAAGTGCAAATAGTCGTTTAATAAAACAGGGGTTAATTTTTTAATTTGAATATTCATTTATTTGCCTCATAAAATATTTAATTTGAATGCTGTTATAGAATATAGTTTTATTATATAATAATAAAAAAAAATTTTGAAAGGTAAAAAAATGAAAATAATTTTATTGCTTGTTTTATTATTATCACTTGCTTGTGAAGAAACTAAAATAGAGTCTGATACTATTATTATGTCGTTAGATGAAAAAAATATTTTACTCTATATAGCAGTAGAAGATTATGACTTGGAAATGGTAAAACATTTAATTGAAAAGAGTGCTGATATTAATTTTGATAATAAGATTGGTGTGGCTCCTTTGGTAAAAGCAACAGGTAATGGGGATTTAGAAATGGTTAAATACTTAATCAAAAATGGAGCTGACCCAAGTCTTGATATTAACAAAACTGCATTGTGGTATGCTTCTGGAAATGGAGATGTCGATATTGTAAAATTATTATTAGAGAATGGAGCAGATGTTAATTCTACAAATGTTGATGGAAAAACTGCTTTAATGAGAGCATCTTCTATAGATATTGTAAAATTATTATTAGAGAATGGAGCGGATGTTAATATTGTAGGGGACTCTATTGGTGGTATCACAGCTTTAAAGAACGCCTCTTACTATGATCCTCATGAGGAGTCTAATGGTGAAACAATAAAACTTTTAATTGAATATGGGGCTACTCTAAAAACTGAAGATGAATATAATGAAATTCTATATTCAGCTGAAAATTATAATGATGATGAGCTTCTAAAATTTCTTGTTAAAAATAAAGCAATTATTTATCCCACAAATGATGAACCTGAGCTTAATAAAGCCATTAGGCTTGGAGACTTAAAAAAAGTTGAGATGCTAATAAAAAATGGAGCAGATGTTAACACTCCCGACAATGGAGGAATAACACCTTTAATGCGAGCTTCTATGGACGGTGGGAATATTGAAATAGTAAAACTTTTAATAGACAAGAAAGCTTCAGTTAATGCTGAAAGTGAAGGGATTACAGCTTTAACATTTGCATCTTCTGATGGAGGTAATATTGAAATAGTAAAACTACTTATTAAAAAAAATGCTTTAGTTAATGTTGCTGATGAATATTTAAATAGTGGTATGACTCCTTTAATTTGGGCGGCGTCTGAAGGTAATATTGAAATAGTAAAATATTTAATTGAAAACGGAGCAGATATTAATATTGAAGGATATAATGATAGTGATACTGCTTTAAATCATGCGTCAGCAAGCGGGCATACTGAAATAGTAAAGCTTTTAATTGAGGAAGGGGCTTCAGTTAATCAAGATGATGGTTGGTATGCTTATTTATATGAGCCATCTAAAAAAGGATATATTGAAATAGTAAAACTTTTAATTGATGCAGGAGTAGATGTAAATAAACAGAGTTATGGAGTACTGCCTTTGTCAGTGGCATCATTAAATGGGCATATTGAAATAGTAAAACTTTTAATTGATGAAGGGGCTTCAGTTAAAGAGAATGACGCTTTATATAGTGCTGCATTAAATGGTGATATTGAAATAGTAAAGTATTTAGTTGACAATGGAGCTTTAGTTAATAAGTTATATTTAATAGATGATGAATATGAATCTTTTGAATCAACAGTTTTAGAAGTAGCTGCACTAAATGGACACTTAGAAGTTGTGAAGTATTTAGTGAACAATGGAGCGGACGTTAATATCGCAAGCTCTTATAGCACTCCTTTAATATCTGCTACACAAAATGAGCATTTAGAAGTTGTAAAATATTTAATTGAAAATGGAGCAGATATTAAAGCAAAAAATAATAATGGATATACAGCTTTAATTTTGTCTTATAGTAATATAGATATTATAAAATTGCTTTTAGAATCAGGAGCAGATGTTAATGCTGGACTTGATTATAATGAAAACACACTTTTAATGCTCGCCCTAAATCATAGTTATTACAGTTATCCTAAAAAACTAGAAATGGTAAAACTTCTTCTTGAGGCAGGAGCTAATGTTAATGTAAAAAATAATAAAGGAGACACCCCTTTAATTATTGCTTCTAGAAAAAATTCTTCAGAAATATTAAAATTGCTTATTAATGTAGGGGCAGATGTTAATGCGAAAAATGATAAAGGAGACACAGCTTTAATTATTGCCTCTAGAAAGAAAATTGAAACTCCTGCTAAGCTTCTACTTGAGGCAGGAGCAGATGCTAACGTAGAAAATAATGAGGGTGATACACCATTAAAAAATGCCTCAAACTATGGCTCTCCTAAAACAGTAAAACTTATTGAGAACGCTACTAAATAGTTAATAAGTCTTTAATAAAGTATTAAAAAACAGGTATAAAAGTGTTACCAAAGTCATATTTCTATACCTGTTTATATATTTACCAAAGAGTTCTATTTTGTACTTACTAGATTCATACCCAAAAGAATACTTGCTTTACGTTTTTTATAAAGTAGTAGAGCAATAAGAAATGTAATAACTTCAGCTAAAGGTATAACCATAACAAGCCCAAGTGCATCTAGCATATAGGGGAGTGTTAATATAAAAATAACAGGTAATAATAGACTTCTTAAAAAAGCTACAGTAGCACTAGCACCTGCACACTGAACTGAAGTATAATATGAACTCATAATAATACTTATAGAAGCAGGTATAAATGATATTGAAATGGCACGTAAGAAAAATATAGCAACATCATAAGTTTCTTTTTCAACATTAACTAAAAATATATTCGCAAGTAGGTTTGGCTTTAAGAATAAAATAGCTGTCAAAATTCCTGAAATAAATACACCTAAAGAGAGGGCGATTCCCAAGAATGACTTTATTTTATGTAGGTTTTTTGCTCCATACGACACACTTATAAGTGGCTGAATAGATTCGCTTAATGCATATAAAAGCATAGTAAAACCAAAAAATGCATAATTTGCAACAGAATAAGCAAGTATACCTGCATTGCCTGCAATTCTAAAAGCTGTAATATTTATAAGCCAAGGAATTAGCCCGCCTGATGCTGAATTAATAAACTCTGAAAATCCATTGAGCGCTGCCTTTACAACATAGCCCCATCCACCATATACTTTTATAATTCTAAGATGTGCTTTTGCTCTAAAAAAGTGGCAACACATCATAAGAAGTGCTGTGAACTGAGATATTGCTGTTGCCCATCCTGCACCTGCTATTCCCCATTTAAATACTACTATAAACAAAGCATCTAAAATAATATTCATTGAAGCGGCTACGACAAAAGCTGATGAAGCGAATCGTGGTGAGCCATCAAGTTTAACAAACTGTGTAAGTGTGTATGCTGTACCCATAAAAAAAGATGCGACAAGTAGAGGCAGTATATATTCATTTGTGTATTTAAGAACTTCACCATGAGCACCAAGTATCGGCTGAATAATATGCCTAAAATTATATAAAATGATAGTAGATACTATTCCAAATATAGTGGTTACAATTAAAGTTTGAGTGAACACCAAGTTAGCACGTATTCGTTTGTTCTCCCCAATAAACTTTCCAGCAACCGCAGTTGCCCCAACTGTAAGCATAACGAAAACACCAAATGTAAGAGATGTTATTGGCCAGATTACACCAATGGCGGCAAATGCATCAGCATTAACAAACCTTGCAACAAATAGCCCGTCAACCATACCAGCAATAGTTGCCATTAAAGTTCCAATCATGCCCGGTACTGCGTATCTTACGAACATAGCCCTACTTGAGTGTATTAAAAGAGATTCTTTATTAAGTTTCATTTTTGTCCTTTATGTTAATATTTTATTTTAGAATAAATATTTTATAAGTATATTTAAATTATTGTTTTAAGATTAAACTGTATGTGTGTTTTGTGTTTTTGTAAGGGGTGTGATTAATAGAGGCCACCACGTAACAAACTGTATGTTTGCTCGTGCGTCATGTGTTTATATTGTAAATTTTTTTCCAACAGATATCACCTCTTTATAGATTTGAGAATCCTATATCATAAAATAAAAAAGTCAACAAAATAATTTTATTTTTTATATACTATTATTAGCTTGAAAAAAGAACATTTTGGTATATTATGTAATTTACGATAATTTTATTTAATATATTAAGGAATATTCTATTATGAAAAAATGCAATGCTTTTACTATATGTTTATTGTTAGTAATTTTTATATATTCTTGCGAAAAGAAAGAGGTTGTTCCTGAAGAAGTTAAAGAAGTTACTTTTATTTTTTCAGGCGACATTATGACACATCCTTTTCTTGAGGGCAGTTTGGCAGGCGACGACAGTATGCTCATGCATCTTTCTAATGACCTTAAAGCTGACTTGGCGTTTGCTAATCTTGAGTTTGTTGTGAATACAAATAAAGGTGCGTTACCATATCCGCAATTTAATGGTACTTACGAATATTTAAAATATTTTTCATCTTTTTTTAATTTATACAGTGTTGCCAATAATCATGTTTATGATCAAGGGGCTAAAAGTCAAATTGATACTATTGGCTTTGTTGACTCCTTTGGAGCTTTACCAATTGGAGGAAGCACAAATGGAGAATATGTTAAACCTGTTATAACAAATATAAATGGTGTTGATCTTTTTTTAACAGCGTTTTCTACACTCGATAATGGGCTTGCTAAATGGAAAATGAAAGACAAAGATGGAAGTGCCTATTACATGAACTTTTATCCAGATTATAATAAACTTTTAGAAAAGCTTAAAATTGATTTAGAAAATGTGCCATCAGAAACTTTACGTATTGTTTCTATTCATTATGGAGACGAGTATGTTACTGCTGTAAGACCGTATGATAAAAAACTTTTACGTGACATGGTAGAGGCAGGAGTTGATATAGTTGTTGGGCATCACCCACATGTTCCACGACCTGCAGAATGGTATGAAGGGACTAATCATAGTGGGGTTATTATTTATTCACTTGGAAACTTTATAGCAAATCATAAATACACTTATGACTATATAGATACAGGTGTTACAGTTAAGCTTACAGTTAATGATAAAAAACAATATAACTTTTCATATTTCTCAACATATATTTATTATTACAACACAAGTGAGGGTATTAAACGAGCGAGAGTAATACCTACACATGAAGACCCTAGCCTAAGCTTGCCATACACAAATTTATATAAATATACGGCAGTTGATTTTGATAGAATGAAATCAGGTTATGACCTCATTAATAAGTTTTATAGTAATATAACAGAAATTAAACAAGGCTATAATTTTACTAATAAAGTAGCAACAAATGATCTTGCTGTTATTAATAATATAGAAGTAACACAAAACTAAGACAGTTGATATTATAGTAATTATATGATAAATATTATATGTATGTTTAAATATATTATTATTGTTCTGAAATTAAGGCTTTCTAATAGATTAGAATAAAAATATTTTTTTGTAAAGTATATACCTTATCTTAAGGTTCTAATACTCTATTTTAATATAAAAATTTTACTTTAAGGATTTCGAGTTATGAAAAAAATGATGATTTTGTTATTAGTATTTAGTATACTTTTAACATCATGTGCTTCACATAAGCATATAATTGGTTCAGGTGCACAAGGTGGGGCTACAGTTGAAAAAAGACAATGGTATGCACTTTGGGGATTAGTACCTATAGGTGACGTTGATTCTAATGAAATGGCTGGAGGTTCAGCAAATTATGAAATAGAGACAACTCACACTGGTCTTGATTGGATAATTAATTTCTTTACTGGGGTTGTATCAATTACTAGCAGAACTGTTATTGTAACAAAATAAGATTTCTAATTATGAAATTTTATTTACTTTTTATAATAACTTTATTTTTTATAGGTTGTAATGACAATAAAAATCAAGAGGATTTAAGCACTGAAACCAATAGCACAACTATTACAAATGATAGTAATGAAGAGGTATACAGTGATTTTTTTGAGTTAGAGTCTAGTAGATTTAGAGTATTAAATATAGAGCATAATAATTCTCTTGATAATAGATATTCTATAACTAATTTAGGTGCTTCATTAATACCACCTAAAGACATGAAAATATTAGATGATGAAAGTAAAAAACTATTTATAGAAAAATCAGACTATAGTGAAAAGTTTGGAATAACTGTAGATGACATTTTTATGGATAAAAATTCTGGTTTCGCTTTAATTATTGGAAGTATTCTGAAAGACAAAAATAGTCTTAATTCTCTTATAGAAAATATGAAGTCTTTTAGTTCTTTAGATGGATACTCTGAAAAATATTACATTATAAATAACAAGAAGGCAATACAGTTTAGGGTGTTATTCTATGATACCTATTTACTGCGAATAGTTTTTAATGATAATAGTAATGGCTATTTAGTTCTCGACTATTTATTTCAAAAAAATAGTATTGAAAATAGCTTACCTAAAACACTAGACTCTATGAGTTCTATAATATTTAATTAGTAAATATTATAATAGTTCAAAAGCTCTACTATAATTAGTGGGGCTTTTTTATTATTGATAAATGAAATTGTTGTGATATTATGTTAGCATAAAGGAGACTATGTTTATGTCACTTAAAAAAAATAGTTGTTATACATATTTTAAGATTACAGGGGATTTTGATCCTGATTTTATTTCAGCCACTTTAGCACTACTACCAGAGAAAGAATGGAGAATTGGGGATAAACGAATAAATGGCACAGAATATGGCTTTGCTTTATGGGAAATTGGTAGATGTAGTGACTATGATGTTTATGTCGAAAATCAAATGCTTAAAACAATTGAACCTTTATTGTCAAAGGTGAAAGAATTAAAAGAGATTAAAGATAAATGTAGTGAGGTATATTATACTTTAGAAATTGTTCCATCTATTTATGTAGACGAAAGTACTCCTTGTCTTTCTCCATCAAAAGAGATAATTAAATTTTGTTATGAAACAGATACAGAAATAGATATAGACCTTTATTTATATAATTTTTAAGAAAGCTTTTTTTTATACTTTTATTTTCCTATTGATTAATTAAATTTTTGTGCTACACTTCAAGTGCTATAATTTAGCTATTTAATTTAAAGGGGTATTTATGAAGAAGTTGTTATTGTCGATTATTATTTTAATGCTTGCTTTATCTTGTGGTAAAAGCGAGAAAACTGAAGACGGTGTTGTTACATTAGTTGGATTCCGTCAAATTGATCCTGTTCATCCACAACATAAAGAAAGTATGGACATCATGGAAGCGTTTGAAAAATCACATACTAATATTAAAATTGAGTGGGAATTTGTAAGTGGTGAAGCTTATCATCAAAAATTTCAAGCTATGACAGCAGCGGGTATAACTCCAGATATTTTTACAATATATCTAGGTTCAAGAACTGCATATATTACAGATAGAGGACTTGTTAAAGATATTTCATCTTATACTGACAAAGTTAAATCTGAATATAATGATAATATTTGGGATGCTCAAGGCGACAATGGAGAGATTTATTTTGTTTCTCCAAACTTAGCAGTAGCTCATGTAATGTATGTAAACACAAAAATTCTTGATGAGCTAGGATTAACATTTCCTAAAACACATGAAGAGTTAATTGCACAAGGTGAAATTATTCGTAATGCAGGTTACACTCCTATTGCTTTTGGTAACTCAGCTGATTGGGTTATGAACTCATTATTTTTTAGTGCTATTGTAGCTCGTTATGGTGGAACTGAGTGGTTTGATAAAGCTATGAAAGGGGACGCTAAGTTCTCTGATGCGAACTTTGTTAATGCTCTTAAAATAATTGATGAGCTTCAAAAAGAAAAAATGTTCAGTGCTGGAATTAATCAGCTTGCTCATAGTTTAGCTTTAGAAGAGTTTATTCAAGGTAAGGCATTATATTTAATTGATTCTGCTTGGAGAGTTCCTGTAATGAAAGGTGCTATGACAGAAGAACAAGCTGCTACAACCGATATGAAAGTTTATCCTGCAGTACCCGGTGAAACTTTTCCAAACTCTAGTGTTGTAACATTAGGTGAAGGTGTTGGTATGAGTTCTAAACTTGTCGGTGCTAAGGCTGATGCTGCTTGGGAGTTTATGTATTTTGATACAGGTGCTATAGGGGCAGATATGAAAATGAAATCTGACACTGTAACTACTTACAACTTAGACATGAGCAAATATGATATTGATCCTTTAACAGCAAAATATATTAAGTTCATAGAAGAGACTCCCATGGGTTATGTTATTGATGCTAAAATGGATGCTGAAGGAATGGGTGTATTAAACCCTGCTATTCAAGAAATGCTTCTTGGAAATAAAACTCCAGAAGAAGTTGCTAGTGAGTATGAGGCTTGGGTTGCGGAAAATGATTCAAACAGAAAAAAATAGCATTTAAGATAATTTACCTAAGACACTAGACTCTATGAGTTCTATAATATTTAATTAGTAAATATTATATTTTTTAAGAACTATATATTTACTTTTATTTTCCTATTGATTAATTAAATTTTTGTGCTACACTTCAAGTGCTATAATTTAGCTATTTAATTTAAAGGGGTATTTATGAAGAAGTTGTTATTGTCGATTATTATTTTAATGCTTGCTTTATCTTGTGGTAAAAGCGAGAAAACTGAAGACGGTGTTGTTACATTAGTTGGATTCCGTCAAATTGATCCTGTTCATCCACAACATAAAGAAAGTATGGACATCATGGAAGCGTTTGAAAAATCACATACTAATATTAAAATTGAGTGGGAATTTGTAAGTGGTGAAGCTTATCATCAAAAATTTCAAGCTATGACAGCAGCGGGTATAACTCCAGATATTTTTACAATATATCTAGGTTCAAGAACTGCATATATTACAGATAGAGGACTTGTTAAAGATATTTCATCTTATACTGACAAAGTTAAATCTGAATATAATGATAATATTTGGGATGCTCAAGGCGACAATGGAGAGATTTATTTTGTTTCTCCAAACTTAGCAGTAGCTCATGTAATGTATGTAAACACAAAAATTCTTGATGAGCTAGGATTAACATTTCCTAAAACACATGAAGAGTTAATTGCACAAGGTGAAATTATTCGTAATGCAGGTTACACTCCTATTGCTTTTGGTAACTCAGCTGATTGGGTTATGAACTCATTATTTTTTAGTGCTATTGTAGCTCGTTATGGTGGAACTGAGTGGTTTGATAAAGCTATGAAAGGGGACGCTAAGTTCTCTGATGCGAACTTTGTTAATGCTCTTAAAATAATTGATGAGCTTCAAAAAGAAAAAATGTTCAGTGCTGGAATTAATCAGCTTGCTCATAGTTTAGCTTTAGAAGAGTTTATTCAAGGTAAGGCATTATATTTAATTGATTCTGCTTGGAGAGTTCCTGTAATGAAAGGTGCTATGACAGAAGAACAAGCTGCTACAACCGATATGAAAGTTTATCCTGCAGTACCCGGTGAAACTTTTCCAAACTCTAGTGTTGTAACATTAGGTGAAGGTGTTGGTATGAGTTCTAAACTTGTCGGTGCTAAGGCTGATGCTGCTTGGGAGTTTATGTATTTTGATACAGGTGCTATAGGGGCAGATATGAAAATGAAATCTGACACTGTAACTACTTACAACTTAGACATGAGCAAATATGATATTGATCCTTTAACAGCAAAATATATTAAGTTCATAGAAGAGACTCCCATGGGTTATGTTATTGATGCTAAAATGGATGCTGAAGGAATGGGTGTATTAAACCCTGCTATTCAAGAAATGCTTCTTGGAAATAAAACTCCAGAAGAGGTTGCTAATGAATACGAAGCTTGGGTTGCTGAAAATGATTCGAACAGAAAAAAATAGTATTTAATTATTTATATATATATATTTGTGGGGAGAGTTTAATTCTCCTCGCAAGTATATAATTTATTTAAGGAGTGTTTATGATAAATATATCTAAAAAAAAGGCATATTTCATTCTTGTTGCACCACCAATTTTAATATATTTATCGGCTGTTCTTTTTCCAATTGCCATGAGCTTTGTGCTTGGTTTTACAAGTTGGAAGGGATATGACGCCATAGAGTTTATTGGTTTTGCTAATTATATTAAAATGTTTCAAGACCCCGTTTTTATGCATAGTTTGCGTAATAATATGTGGATTATGGTGTCATCTGTGTTAGTTCAAATTCCTTTAGGGCTTTTACTTGCATATATGCTTTATCGCAAAATGGTTAAAGGTGATAAGTTTTTTGAGGTTATGATTTTTTTACCTATAACAATTTCTGCTGTAGTTATAGCTCTTTTATGGTATAGAATTTTTTCTCCCGTAGGAGTTTTCACAGCTTTAATAAGAAGTATTACAGGCAACAAAGAGTATGTTGTTAGTATATTTGAAAGTAAATATTGGGGTATAATGCCTGTACTTTTTGTTTTAGTTTGGCAGTTTACAAGTTTATATATGGTTATTTTTCTTGCTAATTTACAACGTATTCCTCAAAATATAATTGAGGCAGCTGTTTTAGATGGTGCAAGTGAGATGGATATTTTCTTACGCATTATTATACCTGCTATGATCGGAGTTATTTTTATTAATAGTGTTTTCGCAATTTCTGGAAGCTTTAAGAGTTTTGATTTGGTGTTCTCAATGACAGGTGGTGGACCTGCTAATTATACTAGTGTAATAGGAATTTACATGTATCAAAACACATTTGTATATCAAAATTATGGATATGGTAGTGCTGTTTCAATTGTAATAGTACTTCTTAGTGTTTCAATTATCGTAGCTTCGAAATATGTTATGAAGCGAGTTGAGAAAAAAATAGATGGTTAATTTACGAGGAAAACAAATGCATAAAGTAAATAAAAATAATGATTATATACCAGTTAGTTGGAAAACAATTTCATATATTTTAATGATAAGTTTCACTATACTTACTATTTTCCCATTAGTATGGCTTTTTTATTCGTCATTTAAAACGCATGGAGAAATATTAAATTTTCCATTAGCATTACCAAAAGACCCCACAGTTATAAACTATATTAATGCGTGGACCATTGGTAATATGGACATCGCTTTAGTGAACAGTGTATTTTATACATTCGTTTCAACTGTTCTTACTGTGTTTTTAGCACTTTCAGCAGGCTTTGCTCTTTCAAAAATTAAAAGTCGTTGGTCGGGTATTATTTATGGGGCTCTTACTGTTGGGCTTCTTTTTACAGTTCAGTCGGCTATTGTTCCATTATTTCTTATGGAAAGTAGACTCGGTATTATCAACACAAGGCTTGGAGTTATTATTCCATATATTGCTTTTGGTCTTCCTATGTCTACCCTAATTGCTTATTCATATATTAGAAGTATACCTGATGCTTTAATTGAGTCAGCATCTATTGACGGTGCTAATTATATTCAAATATTTTTTAGTATTATAATTCCGTGTTCAACTCCTGTTATTGCTACAATGACTATATTGTCGTTTTTAAGGCATTGGAATGAGTTTATCTTTGTCTTTGTACTTACAACAGGAAATGATATGCGTAGTTTACCTGTAGCAATTTATAGTTTTGCTGGTAGACTTAACTCTGAATATGGGATGCAGTTTGCGGCTCTTGTTATTTCTATAATACCTATGATTGTTTTTTATATGATTTTTCATAAACAATTAATTAAGGGATTTGGTGAAGGTGCATTAAAAGAATAATATATAAAAATATTAAAGGATTTTATTTATGGAGAAGTTTCGTATTGGTGTTGGCGGATTCAGTCATGAGTCTAATACATTTAATCCAATTATTACAACAGAGTCTGACTTTTTTATTATTAAAGGAAATGATTTTTTGACCAATAAGGGCGACAGTTATCTTTCAGCAAGAGGCATAACTGAAACGCTTCTGTCTTATGGTTATGATGTTTGCCCAACCATATTTGCTCGTGCTGTGCCAAATGGTGTGGTTTCAAAAGAATTTTATTTATCTACTAAAAAAGAAATGATAGATATGCTTTTAAGTGCTAAGCCACTTGATGCTATTGTTTTGGCATTACATGGGTCAATGTATGTTGAGGATATTGGGGACGCTGAGGGAACACTTCTTGAAGAGATAAGAAGTCATTTTAAGGATATTCCTATTTTTGTGTCACTTGATATGCATACAACTTGGACTAAAAAAATGAATGACAATGCTACAGGTTTTGTAGGATATAAAACTGCTCCTCATATTGATACTTATGAAACAGGTGCTCATGCTGCCATTATGGCGAAACATGTTTTAGAGGGTGCTAAAAAGCTTACAATGTCTGCGTTTAAGATTCCTATTTTAATAGCGGGTGAGAAAAGTGAAACAACAGTTGAGCCTATGCTTTCTATGATTAAGAAGCTTAGAGAATGTGAGACTGATGACAAAGTAATTGCTGCGAGCTATCTTATGGGATTTCCTTGGGCTGATAATAAAGATGTTGGTGTTACAGCATTGGTTGTTACAGATTCTGATAAAGACTTGGCAGATAAACTGTCAAAAGATTTAGCGAGCTATTTTTGGAGTAAAAGAAACGACTTTAAGTTTCATGTTGATACATACCCAAATGATGAGGCAATAGATAAGTTACTTATGTCAAAAGAATATCCATCATTTTTATCTGATTCAGGTGATAACCCAACAGCAGGGGCAACAGGTGACAGCACTAATTTACTTGAATCTTTATTAAAACGTACTGAACTTGATGATGCGAATTATAGAGTTTTATATTCAGGTTTTTTTGATGATGAATCATTAAAGAAAGCAAAAGAAGCTGGAATAGGAAATAATGTTTCTATTAATCTTGGTGGGCATTATGACAAAATAAACGGTAAGTCTATTTCTTTAGATGTTAAAGTATTAAATTATGTTGAAAGCTACGGCACTTATAATTCTTCACTTGCTTTAGTCTCATATAAAAATATTGACATAGTTCTAACTTCTAAACATATTGGTTTTGGGGATGACGCATTGCTTATGGCTTTAGGTGTTAATCCTAGTGAAAGAACGCATGTAATTGTTAAGCTTGGTTATCTTGAAGACTGCTTTAAGAAAATATCAAAGTATTCGATTATGGCAGCATCTTTCGGATGTAGTAATGAAATTTTAGAAAGCATTGAATATAAAAATGTACCACGTCCTTTATATCCTTTAGATAAAGACATGGTGCTAGATATTTAAAGGAGTTTATTATAATGAGCATATTTAAAGAGGTTTGTGTTGAAAATTATGATGGTGCAATAAGTGCATTTCTTAATGGAGCGTCATCGGTAGAGCTTTGTGATAACTTGTCGGTTGGAGGCACTACTCCTTCTTATGGAGTGCTTAAAGCTTGTGTCAAGTATATTACAATACCTATCATTGTGCTTATCAGACCCCGTGGTGGTAATTTTATATACACAGATGCTGAGGTAGAGGTGGCAAGTGAAGACATTATTATTTGTAAAAAACTCGGCATTAAAAGTGTGAGAATAGGGGCAGTAACTCTTGACGGAAAACTTAATGAAAGTCAAATGACTTTATGGAAAAGGCTTGCAGGTGATATGAGCGTAAGCTGTCACATGGCGTTTGACGAGACTAATAGCTACACAGAGAGCCTAGACATGCTTATTAGACTAGGTTTTGACGCTGTCCTTACAAAGGGCGGTAAAGTTGGGCCTGCTACTAAAAATAAAGATGAACTTAAAAAACTAGTTGATTATGCTAATGGTAGAATTAATATAATAGCAGGCTCAGGGGTAACACATGAAAATGTTTCTGAGCTTGCTGATTATACAAAAGCAAAAATGCTACATGGAACAAAAATTTTAGCTCTTAAGTAGTTTATTTAATATAGAGTTCACATCACTTTTATAAGTTTTTGTGTTTTCTGTTTTTATAAAATGATTTAAGTTTTTTATAGAACCTTCTACACTTTCTTTGCTAGGCCCTCCAAATAAAGACCTGTTTTTAACACAAGTTTCTATTGAAATGGCTTTATAAATATCTTTGTCAAATAAGTTAGAATAGCTTTTATATGTTTCTATATCAATATCTTCTAGAGTAACATTTTCCTCTATGGCATAATAAACTATACTACCAACAATTTTATATGCATCCCTAAATGGTATTCCTTTAGCAACTAAATAGTCGGCTAAGTCAGTTGAGTTAATGAAGCCGTTTCCACAAGACTTAAGTAAAGTATCTTTTTTTATTTGCATAGTTTCAAGCATCCCTATAAAAACAGTTAATGATGCCTCTACTGTCTCGATGCTGTCGAAAAATGCTTCTTTGTCTTCTTGCATATCTTTATTGTATGCGAGTGGTGTGCCTTTCATAGTTGTAAGTATAGACATTAAAGAGCCAAACACACGCCCTGATTTTCCACGAACAAGCTCGGCTGCGTCAGGATTTTTCTTTTGAGGCATAATGCTACTGCCTGTTGAAAACTCATCGCTAAGCTCAATATAGCCAAAATCAGTTGAACTAAAAAGTATTATCTCTTCAGAAAATCTTGAAAGATGCATCATTACTATTGATAATGCACTAATAATTTCTATTATATGATCTCTGTCAGAAACACTGTCAATTGTGTTTTCTGTAGGAGAGTCAAACTCTAATAGGCTGCTTGTATAATACCTATCAATCTTGTATGTTGAGCCTGCGAGAGCGGCTGCCCCCAGTGGACAATAATTAAGCAAATCATACGCATTTTCAAGCCTTAAATAATCACGCTTAAACATTTGTGAGTATGCTGACACGTAGTGAGCGAATGTTATTGGTTGTGCTTTTTGAAGATGAGTAAAACTCGGCATATAATAGTCAAGCGTTCCGTCTGCTATAGTATTAATTGTCTTCATCATTTGTAGTAGAAGATTTTTTATATCAACAATTTTATCACGAGCATAGAGTTTTATGTCGAGTGCGACTTGATCATTTCTGCTTCTTGCTGTGTGTAATTTTTTCCCTAACTCACCTATTCTTTGTGTTAGAATATGTTCTATATTCATGTGTATATCTTCATAAGTTATCGAAAACTCTATTTCTCCATTTTCAATATCATTTAATATTTCAGATAATGCATTTTTAATTTCTGTACATTCTTTATCACTTATAATACCAGCATTAGAAATACCCATAGCATGAGCCATGCTACCAACAATATCATATTTATAAAGTCTTTGATCAAACATTATTGAGCTATGAAAGTCTAGCATTAAATCACTTGCTTTGTCTTTAAATCTTCCTGAAAAGTATTGCATAGAAACTCCTTATTATTTTAAGCTTTTTCCATTTTTGTTTGTCTTAATTTTAACATCATTAACACAAGTATTTGAATAATAATTCCTGACATTGGCACTATTGGATGGCTCATAAATCCTGACACAATAAATATAATTAAGGCGAATGACGCATTAAATATTGCATAAGGGAGCTGACTTTTTACGTGGTCAATTAAAGTACATCCTGCACCTGCTGATGACAATATAGTTGTGGCAGATATTGGTGAACAATGGTCTCCAAATACTCCACCAGAAAGTACTGCTCCTATTGTAACATAAAGAGGAGCATCAAGTGCTATAGCCATAGGGATAACAAGTGGTATCATTATGCTAAACACACCCCATGAGCTTCCTGTCGCAAATGATATTAAAGCACCAATAATAAATATTATGGCAGGGAGCAAGCTTGGATTAAGGTTTATGGCTTTCACGAAATTTACAATATATACTGATGTGCCTAAATTTTTATTTAATAAACCAAGACTCCAAGCAAGTATTAATATGATGGCTATTTCTGTCATTTTAAGCATGCCATTTAAATAAATCTTAAATACTTCATTAAACTTTTTTGTTTTGTTTATAATGATTAAAAGACCAAGTACAAAAGCAGCATACAAATATCCACTGGAGAGAGCTGCTCTAAATGCAGATCCTGGTACTTTCCCTACAAGAAAGTCAACTCCAAGCATTGAAAATAATGTTATAAGTAGAACAAGTATTGGAAGCCAAATGAATGAAGGCTTAGCATTTTCTACTCTATATTTTGATGCAATATTCTCTTCTTCTAAAACTTTTTCATCAGTATATAAATCAAAATCATATTTTTTCATAGCCTTAAAGTCAAAGTTTAATAATATTATCGCAGGTATAATTGTTACTGACAATATTGAGTAAATATTAAAAGGAATTGATGACACAAAAGCACCATAATCAGATATGTCGAGGGATAGGTTTATAAACTCTTTTTGAAGAAGTCCTATTACAAAAACTCCCCAACCGATGAAAGGTATAAGTACACATATTGGAGACGATGTTGAGTCGAGTATGTATGCTAGCTTTTCTTTTGATACTTTAAGCTTATGGAAAAAAGCAGAAAATACAGGTCCTACAATTAAAGGAGTTCCTAAGTCTGAAAAGAATACGATGATTCCTCCTAAATATGCACCCATTTGTGCCTTTTTCTTTGAGTTTATAAACTTACTTGCACTGGTAGCAAATGCATAAGCACCACCAGAATAAAGCATAAGCTCAATAAATCCACCAATAAAAATCATAAGAACAATAACACCCGCATTATAGCTGTCTGTAACCTGAGCCACGAAATAGTCTGTTATAAGAACTTGAGTAGCGTTTATTGGGTTATAACCTGAAAGCATTAGAACACCTAAAAATACACTACAAAAAAGCGACACAATAACATTTTTTGTTTTTATAGACATTGTGATAGCGACTATTATAGGTAATATTGAAAGAAATCCATAGTTCTCCATAATAAATATACTCCTTGAAAAATAAATAAATATACTTAATATATAAGATAGTGTATTGCTTTATATATTGCAAGACTATTTTAGTATTTAAATCAAAAGATGCATTTTTTATAATTTATATTATAAAAATGAAATAATACAAAAAAGGATTTGAAATGTCATTTTATGATATGGTTTGGAAAGAAAATGAAGATATTATAACAAAAATAGAGGAAATGCCTTTTATTCAGGAAATGTATAGCGGGGTGCTTACTGATGAGCGTTTTTTCTATTATATTGAGCAAGACATACATTATTTAAATGACTTTGCAAGAGCTAATGCTTTTTTACTTGCGAGGTCAGTAAATAATGATATGCTTAAACTGTTTCTTGATTCTGTGTTAGGCTGTTTCAAAGAGCAAGAGAATGTTCATAAAAAATATACAGTTCTATCTAATTTTAATGCGACAGGTCATTTTACTCCTGCTTATGAAAATTATAGAAATTTTTTACTTAAGCATACATCAACTAGTGATTTGCCTATTGCGTACGCAAGCACAATTCCTTGCCCATGGCTTTATGTTCATTTGGGTAAAAAGTTTTCTGAAAAAGAGTTTGTAAATAATAAATATGAATATTGGTTTATTGCTAACTGCTTGCCAGAGGTTGAAGAGTTTCTTAATAAACAATTGAGAGTTTTGGATAAATTTGCTAAAGACTATCCTGCTTGTCAAAATGATATGAAGCATGTGTTTAGGCAAGCTTTGTTTTTAGAATACTCTTTTTGGAATGACGCTTATAACTTAACTACTACAAAATAGTTTAATTGTTTTTATGTGGCGACTAGATTTAT